>CAMPBJ010000001.1 GCA_946637575.1 uncultured Clostridia bacterium
TTTAATAATTCTGTAAATCGCCCAAATAATGTCGAGAGCGGGAATACAGAGGATAATTTTGACGATAAGAGGCAAATCGTCCATTGCGCTGATAAATCCGTTTTTTGCCATAAGAAAATCTCCTTTATTTTTTTATTACTTATATTATACTACTTTAAAACGAAAAATAAATAGGTAAAAACAAATTTTTTTTAATTTTTTTGTATATCGTTAAAATAAAGTTGCAAATTTAAGGAAAATATATTACAATAATGAGCGGACTGAAAAACACGGAGAGGTGTCAGAGTGGTCTAATGTGCCCGCTTGGAAAGCGAGTATAGTGAAAGCTATCGGAGGTTCGAATCCTCTCCTCTCCGCCAAAATACCCCTATCGACTTCTGTCGGTGGGGGTATTTTCGTAAAGTTAAAGGGAGAGGATTCGAAGGGAGCGTTAAAAAAAAGGTGGACACCCACCTTTTTTAGCGACTGACCGAAGCGTTTTGCAAAGCATCGGTTTGAGATTCCGTAATTTGCTTTGCAAAATGCAAGAAAAATCCTCTCCTCTCCGCCAAAATACCCCTATCGACTTTTGTCGTTAGGGGCATTTTCTGTAAGGTCGTTGGATGGGATTCGAAGGGAGCGACGCCGAAGGCGGAAAAAGTTGCCTGTGGCAAGTTTTTAGCGACTGACCGAAGCGTTTTGCAAAGCATCACTCGTGCTTTACTGTTTGCTTTGCAAAATGCAAGAAGAATCCTCTCCTCTCCGCCAAAAGGGAATAATACGAACACCGACGATAATTCGGGGTTCGTATTATTCTTTTATAATGATTATTTCGGCGTGAAAATAGATAGATAAAGAAAATAAATCCGGGCATATAATTGCTCGGATTTAAATTTAATAGTTTTTGAAACAGCTTAATTATTTTTATCTTCTTTTGCTTGATCCTTCGCCTTTTCTGCCTTTTTCTTTTTGCCGAAAAGTTTAGCGAACAGGCCTTTCTTTTCTTGTTCTATAATCGTAACGTTGTCTTCGTCAAGCGATTTTGTCACTTCTATTTCTTCATATTCGCAATAGTCGGGGGTTATCGCTTTAGTAGTAGTTTCGTTAAAGAAGCGCGCGTAGGGATATTCAATAGCAACCTTAACAACGTCTTTTTCTTTTATTTCGTATTTATTCGGCACTTTCATTATTACGTCAATATCGCCGACTTTGCCGTGAACGTTAAGTATATCGCCTAATAATTCAACTATGCCTACTTTGATTTCAAATGCGGCGTCTTTAAACTGTGCAAAACGCTCGTCCTTTTCAAATATAAGATTTTCGGGACGAATACCGTATACAAACTTTTTCCCTTCGTAATTTTTAAGAAGTTCCTTTTGTTCCGGAAGCATTTTTACTTTTTGGTCGCTGCCCTTGATCGTGAACTCGCCGTTTTCCATTGTACCGTATAAAAAGTTCATAGCGGGCGTTCCTATAAATCCGGCAACGAAAAGATTTGCGGGATGATGATATACTTCGTTCGGCGTGCCTATCTGTTGAATAAATCCGTCTTTCATAACTACGATACGAGACGCCATCGTCATAGCTTCTATCTGGTCGTGAGTGACGTATATCGTGGTTGCGCCTACTTCTTCGTGTATACGTACTATCTCACTACGCATGGCAACACGGAGTTTTGCGTCTAAGTTCGACAAAGGTTCGTCCATTAAGAAAACCTTCGGCCTTCTTACTATCGAACGCCCGAGCGCAACTCTCTGCCTCTGACCGCCGGAAAGATTACGCGGTTTTCTGTCAAGATAAGGCGTTAACCTTAAAATTGCGGCCGCTTCCTGAACTCTTCTGTTTATTTCGTCCTTGGGTACTTTACGCAGTTTCAATGCGTATGCCATGTTGTTATAAACGGTCATTTGCGGGTATAACGCATATGATTGGAATACCATCGCTATATCTCTGTCTTTCGGCGCGGCATTGTTCATGAGTTTACCGTCTATGTACAACTCGCCGTAAGTTATCTCTTCTAACCCCGCAACCATTCTTAACGTAGTTGATTTTCCGCAACCGGAAGGCCCTACGAATACAATAAATTCACCGTCCTGAATATCTATGTTGAAATCGTGAACGGAGTGAACTCCACCGTCATAAATCTTGTTTACGTTGACTAATTTAACGCTCGCCATCTCATTTTACCGCCTTTTCAATATTTTCTTTGTTGCCCATGGCCGCTATCGCACCATGGCTCATCGTTGTATACGCTCCGCATTTACACGCGAAGTCGAGTATTTTACCTAAATATTCTTTAATTGTATCTAAACTGTTCGGCGTTGCCCCTTTTTCCATCAGTTCGGAAATAAATCCTCCGAAACAGGAATCGCCAGCGCCCGTAGTGTCAACGGCCTTTACTTTGTACCCGCCGTTTTCGGCAATCAATTCGCCTTTATAATAAACCTTCGCTCCCTTTGCTCCGTCGGTTAAAAGCAGTATCTTTAACCCGCCTTTACATATCTCTTTTACCGCTTCTTCTCCGCAAAGATCGGTTATAAACTCTAACTCGTCTACACCCACCTTTATAACGTCGGCATACGTTGCGAACTTACGAACGGTATTTTTCAGTTCATCTTTATTTTCCCAAAGGTTAAACCGTAAGTTAGGATCGAAACACACTAACGCGCCCGATTCTTTTGCCTTATCGATAAGATACTTATGTGTCTTTCTGGAAACTTCGGTTTTCAGCGCTACGCTGCCGTATTCAAGTATATCGCCTTTATTAAACTTAACGTCTTTAAAGTCTGTTTCGTTTATATAAAGATCCGCAGCGGTGCGCCTATAAAAACTGAACTCCCGCTCTCCGCCTTCCAAAAAACTTACGAATGCCAGCGAAGTGTCGTGATCTTTACTCTGCGATATGTAAGAAACGTCCACACCTTCAGCTTTTAGCGTGTCGATCAGAAAACTTCCGAAATCGTCCGCACCGACTTTTGTGAGATATGCGCTTTCCTTACCGAGCTTAGTCGCCTGAACGCACACGTTCGCAGGTGCCCCGCCCGCTTTTTTAACAAATTCGGCCGTATCTTTCAGCGGCGATATCCCTACTGCTTGAAAATCTATAAGCAGTTCGCCCACACAGTATAATTTACTCATAGAATTTCACTCCCTTAAAGGTAGATTCCGCGTCGTTTGAATAAAACGCAAAGTTTGACTTTGGCATATCCGTTATTCTCGCCGTCAAGGCGATTTCGCCGTTAAGATACGTCGTAATCAACTCGCCGTCGATAATTATATCTACATTGTACGTTGCGTTTTCTTCGAACGGAAAAGCGACTTGCGCCAGCGGTGAGCCGTAACGTAAGATATTTGAAACTCCGTTAAAACAAACCAATCTGTTGTTGTCGAGATCGAACGCTAATACAGCGCTTCCCAAACGGTTATCGTATAAACCGGAAATACCGAAAGTAAGACCTGCGTTGCCGGATAAATCTTTCGTTTCCAGCGTCATGGAAATGCGAGTGACGTTTTCGGAAAGTTTATCGAGACAATATGCCGTAAAACCTTCTCCGTCGAAGGTAAATTCCGTTGCGGCTTTTCCGTCTGACGTTTTATATGAAACCTTATGTGAGAAATAATCTTTATAATTTTGCGGCATTACCGCGAACAATTCTCCGTTATCAGCTTGCCTTAATTCGTTCGTAACGAGATTTCCGCCCCAGTCGAATCCGCCCGAAGAACCGCCAGTAAGTCTTGCGCACCAAGCAAACGCAAACAATTTATCGCCCGCCTTTTCTAGTCTGCCGGCATAGAAACCGCTTGCGTCTATACTGTCTCTTTCGAATTTTTGCCATGCGCCGTCGTGCGAAGTCTTATAACGGTAATGCGTTACCCTGTTATCGCCCTGTTCGCTATACGCTAAATAATAATAGCCGTTGTATTCGATAAACGAAGGACATTCCATATTGTAAGAACCTTCGTCGTTAGTGAAAAAGTTATCTACAAACGCCCATTCCGATGAGGTTGCGTTTAAGTTTGTTGATGAGAACCTTCGTATAACCGCATTGCCGTAATCACGACTTGTAACTAACATGTAATACGTTGCATCGACCGAGTCGTAATAAACGTACGGATCACGGAAGTCGTTTTCATAACCGTAAAGCAAAAACTCTTCGTCTTTCACCCAGGTATTTTGACCATCGTTGCTCGTTGCGTGACGAACTACTTCGTTATACGGCAAGCCTTCGGATTGTCCGCTGTCGTTATGGCCGGTGTAGAAACAGTGATAAACGCCTTCCGCATCCTTTATAAACGACCCGGTACCGAGCGATGCATCGACCGATGAAACGTTTTCTTCAAAATCGAGCGCAATGCCGTTATCAGTATAATGAATATAATCCGACGTGGATATGCGTGCTATCGGGTGGTAAAAAAGGCTGTTCGTACCTGTGCTGTTGCGTAAATGATAGATATTCATTACACCGTCGTCATAAAAAGGCATAACGTCGCCCATTGTGATAACGAGCGAATCTTCCGTAGAAGACGCGGGAAATACGTTTGCACCGCTCTGATCAATGACTGCCGTTCCCTTGGCGGAACACGCTGCCGTAAAACATAGCGATATAGCAATTACTATTATGCTTAATAACTTTTTCATTGTTTTTTACCTATTTCTTTTATTATTAGATTGAAGATATTTCCGCGTGTTTTAATGGAATAATCCCCTTCTATATAAATTCTGCTACTGATGACTTCTCTGCCGTTGTCGACGAAAACTTCGATACTCGAAACGTCTAACAGAATTCTTACGTCACAATCGACGAATCGCCCGTTCGTCTTTCTGATACATCCGTAAAGGTTGTTGCTTTTAGTCGTGTCAACGTATACTTCGCCGTCCTTTTTTACGCTTACGCTTCCGTTGCTGCCGAAAATCGTAATCTCTCCGTCACCTTTGAACTTAAAGCGTATATCCGAACATTTAGGAACTACACCGGTCTCTACGTCTACAAGATAACCGTCCAGGGTTTTAACGGGACTTTGGAAAATATCGCCGTCTTTTATAGTTATTTCTCTGGGGATTGAGAACGCACCTACCCAACCGTGATTTTTTTCATGAGTATAGTACTTTCTCTCCCACATTTCCATCCAACCGATTATAATCGGCTTGTTCTCCCCGCGAATAAACTGCGGTGCGTAAAAGGCTTCGCCTTTATCGATTTCCTTTATGTAATCGACTTTCATCAATCTGTTAGTAAAGTCTATTTCTCCTACTACGAATACGCTGGAGTTTACGTTCTTAAAATCGTTACCTCTCGGCAAAACCGAACATCCCGAAACTACTAAAACGTCTTTATCGCCTATACGGAAATAACTGGGGCATTCGCCCATATTGCCTAACTCGTAAAAAGGACCTATCGTAAAATCGTAATGCAGTCTATCGGTAGATTTTCCGCTTAATACCACGATAACACCAGCATTTAGATTTACGTCCTTCCCTCCGACGAAAACGTAGTAAATATCTCCTATCTTTACCGGACACGGATCGCGGAAGTCCGCTCTGCTCAAATTCTGCGGCAGATATTCGTTATCGAATACCTTAACACCCTTGTCAAAACTGAATCCGTTTTCAGATACGGCTTTATATACTTCTTCGCTTTTACCTTCTTCGGTTTCGATATGCAGAGTATAAAACGCATGTATCTTACCGTGGTGTTCTATCGCGCCGCCGGAATACGCGCTTGCGTTCTCCGTATCGGGCTTTAAGGCTACTCCGTCGTCCAAGTATTCTATCAGGTCGCTCGAAACAAAATGCCCCCAGCACATCTGCCCCGGTCTGCTCGCATAAGGGTTAAACTGATAATATAGATGATATCTACCCTTAAAATAGATTAAACCGTTCGGGTCGTTAAGCCAGCCTATCGGCGGCATCATATGATAATTTAATCTGTATTCGTTGTTTACGGTTCTTTTGAACTGTGCGATGTAACTATTTGCTTGCCTTATCTTTTCAGTCATTGAAATTTGCCTTCTGTCAGTTGTCGAGTTCGTTGTTTTTTAGACTTATTCTTATATCGCTTATTTCCACTGTTACGTCGTTGTTCGCTTGGTTCGCTATCGAGCCGAACTGCCATACAAGCGTGTAATTCCTATCGGAAGCGCTTCCGTTGCCGAAGAAAGTGTATATCGTATCTTCTTCCGAAAGCGTTACCTTGTGCCACATAAGCGTGGGATCCCAACCGCCAGCAACGGGCGCAGCTATTACCATTTCGATAGGCGCGGTCGCTTTCGCTTTAAACGATATTGCGTAATTGCTGCCGCTTCCCGAAATGAAAAACGTGGGACTGGTTATAGTATGTTCGTTATCTATATTAGAAAAACTGTTTATAACGTAAGTGAAATTACCCCTGTCCGAACTGAACGTGCAGTCGTATTTGTCGTTATGGAATTCCGAGAAATCTTCAATCGCAAAGGTGTCTTTACCTGTCGGTTCGAGTTTTTCTTTCACGCTTAAATTCGAAAGCGTTATCGTATTTACAGCCGTGCCTGACTGAACGTATATCCATAAAGCGCCGGCAGTATTTTCTTCTACGGTTATCTCATTTTCTACTCTGCCGTCAGCAGGGGTATATACGGTTACGAACTTGTGTTCGTTCCACTGTCCGCGTTGTATGATTACTTCGTAATCGTTATCATTGACACTTTCTACGTCAAATCCTATCGTATAACTTACGCCCGCTCTTAATTGAATATCCGTATTGATAAACATACCGCCGCGCCAAATATCCGCGCACGTATCGGTTATCTCTAAACGTGCGGCTTCTCCGCCGTTTTCCGACCAAGCGTTGCCCTTTAAATTATTGTTTCCGTTATCGTTATCTATTCTCGGGACAACTCTGCCGATAAAGCTGAAATCTTCCGCAAGTTCCACGAGTTTGCCCGCTTCCTGCGGATACTCGTATTCGACACCCGTGACAACCCATTGAACGTCGCCAAGTCCACCGAAACATATCGCTATTTCTACGTTGCGGTCTTCCTCGTCACCTGTATTCCAAACCGTATGTTTGAAAGTCAAAACATTTTCGCCTTCGCTAACCGACATTTCGGCACAGTCTTCACCGTCCGCAGTCGCCTTTATTTTACCTGAAACGTTTGACGTTAGTTTGTATATGAAAGTGTATTCTAAATCTGTTTTCAAATTATAGGAACGGAGAAGTTTCATATCCTCCGCAATCTCTCCGCCGGTTGCGTTTATCACAAAACTGCCGTTGATCATTCCGCATTTTTCTACCGTCGCCACACCTTCCGTTTCCACAGAAAATCCTTCCGGCATAACGAAAGTTTTATATACTTCACGGTCTACGACATCGACGTAGGATTTTTTCTGCGACGTTCTGCCTTTGCTATCCGTTATCTTATAATTTACGGTGTATTCGCCGACTTCGGTAAACGTAGCGTAGCCGTTTTTCACTTGCACTTCGGGTGAAACGGTTATGTCAAGCTGCGGCGTAATATCGCCGTCTTCAACGTCAAGCGCCGCAATACCGTCGAGAAAATCCACAGTAGTGTTCACAATGCACTGAATATCCTTTATGCCCACCAAAGAAGGCGCTTTATTAGTGCCGGTTTGCGCCGAACTCGTACAGCCGGCCAGCATTACCGCACCCGTTAAAAGCAATATCATTATCTTCGTTTTTTTCATTTTTCTTCTCCGTTTTCGTCGGTACGCCTTATCGCGCCCATTTCGTCCAGATAGTCGTCTTCGTTTTGTTTCTTCTTGAGTTCGTAAACGCTTGTTCCCAGCGCTTTCGCTTTTAAGTGTAAGAAGTTCTCTCTCATCAGCATTGAAGTCAGTAGCGGTGCGGCGTATAGCGTTAATACTACCGCATAGGGATAATACAATATCAATGCGACTACCCCCGCCATCACTCCCACCGCGGCGATACTTCGCAACAGTGAACCGAATAGCATCATTACGCCGTTATACAGCAGTTGACGGAAGGTTACGTTCATATTCACTATCACCGTCGGCGCCGTCGCAATAAATACTACGCCTACGAATAACGCTATGTATGAAACCGCAAGAACAAACTGATTTATCTTTTCGGGATGCGTATTGAAAAAATAAATGTTCAATACCGGAAATACTATTATAATCAGCTGAAATACAGTGTAAAAAATAAGTATTTTCCAATTTTCTTTTATCGCAGTAAAAATGTCTTTTATTCTGCGATCGCCCATTGCGTTCTGAAAAAAACCCGTTACGCCGACTATCATAGGTATAAATCCTATAACGGTAAACGCCGAAAGAGCTACAAGTACGGTTATCACTATAAATTCGGTAACGTAGTCGCCGAGAACTTTTAACCCTTTCATTTTATGTCCTACCTATAATTAACCTAGTTTATCGCTTCGATATACCTGTTATAAGCCGCTTGGTTAAGCCTTAAAACAGTGTCTATGGAATCTTTGTTCGTATTCAAAAAGTTCTGCCAAGATTCACGCGTAGGAGTCGAACCGCCCGTAATGCAGCCCGCATACCAACTCGCAATATTATTGCCGAGCGAAGATTCATAAGTGTTCAACGTCGTTAACTCTTCACGGGTATAATTGAGATTCGGTATCGAAGTCGCCCCTGCGAAAGTGTACTCTTTTACATAGTTCTCCAAGTTTGAAAGCCTTAACTTCGCACGGGATTCCATTTCAACGTAGTTATCCCAAGTTTCCTTCGCCAAATATACGACGCCGTATGGTGCGTTTTTCATTCTAAAGTCGTCTGCACTCTGTTCTCCGTGATCGTCGTTAGGCACCAGCTTCCCGTTCACCTTTTGAGCAAGAAACGCACCGGACTTTATCGAACCGTAGTTCAGTTGCGCCGAATAATCCGGCTCGAAGAACTTATCGAAATAAGACAATAACCCTTCTTTATCTTCGCATGCGTCAAGTATTACGCAAGCGCCCTTTTCAATTTCGAGTTCGTTGCTTACACCGACGTAGCGCAGTCCCGTTTCGTCGTTGATAAGCGGTTTTACAATAATATAGTCGTTTCTAACACTCTTATTTAAAACGGTATCCTTTTCCCACCAGTAGAACGCACCGTATCTGCCGTCTTGCCCTCGTGCCAGAAAATCACTTTCGGTTTGCGTGAACGCAGATGAACGAATAAGTCCCAAACTATACCACTCCGAAAGTTCTCTAACCGCTCTGAACCAGTTTTCGTCTTCTATCGTGAATACTACTTCGCCGTCTATTATCGTCTTGTGTTCGCGGTTTTCCGCTATACCGAAAGACGCTATCAAATCCGATTCGTTCCCTTGCCAGTTCCCGCTTACGAACGAAAGCGGAACTTCGTTTGTAGTAGAACCGTTGCCGTCCATATCGAGTTCGTTGAATTTACGCAAAATCGCCTTGAACTCGTTTCTGGTTAAGTCCATTCCGTCGACAAGATCGGTTTTCGCTATCGTAACGTCTGTCGGCATATTGCCGTCGTCTATAAGTTTTTCTACCCACTTTTTGTTTATGTACAAAATGTTGGGATAGGATTTTAACCCCATTTCTTCAATCCTCGGTAACGAGTAAATATGCCCGTCCGGAGATTTTAACGCTTCAGCTATATCCGGCCTTGCCGTGAGTATTTTACTGAAATTCGGCATGACGCTGAGATATTGGTCAATCGCGACTATCCTTCCCCTTCTGCCATAGTCGTAAAGTTTAAGGTTGGAAAAACCTGCGTGATAGATAGCGTCTATTCCCTTTATGCCAACGGGGTCGGTATTGTTCGCATATTGTGTGGACGTGTTATATATCCATTTAACGTCCGTACCCGTATCTTCGGCAAGTTCCTGAAAAACGGGCATTGTATTGTAATCTTTTACTGCATCTTCTTTAACGGTCAAAACGGTGAACTGATTTGCAGAATTCGTATTCTGTTTGGCAAAAACAGAAAACATTATTACGCAAACCAGCCAAATTACCGCAACCGATATGCCTATTATCGCTTTCTTCATAAAACCCCCCGCCTATTTGAACGATCCGACTAAAACGCCCTGACCGAAATGCTTTTCTATCATAGGATACAGAACTAAAATCGGCACCGTCGCCACAATTATGGAAGTAAACTTGATTTGCGTAGCCAGTCGCATTTGTTCCAGTACAACTTCGCCTTCGCCGCTGGCGGTAGCATCAAGCAAGCCGTTCAATACCGTTTGCAACGGATAGAACTCTTTATCGATATTGAATATGTACGCGTCGATATAGTTGTTCCAGTGCCCTACGGCGTAGAATAAAACCATAACGCTGATGATCGACGTAGCGATAGGAAGAATAAGGTCGAAGAACGTTCTTATCTCGCCTGCGCCGTCTATCGAAGCCGCTTCCAAAACTTCCTTAGGGACGTTCGATTGAAAGAACGACTTACACATAAAGACGTTGTAAACGCTTACTCCGCCGCCGATTATGAGAATTAACGGATTTTGATAAAGTCCCAGCGCCCTACACAAGATAACGTAAGGCACAAGTCCGCCGCCGAAAAACATCGTAATAATGAGAAGTACCATTATAACCTTCCTGAACGGAAGATAATCGCGGGATAACGCCCAACCGGCAGGTATCGTCAGCGCAACGTTGAAAACGGTGCCGAGCAACGTATATGCTAAGGTATTGAAATAACCTCTCCAAACGTCGTCCCTTTGGAAAAGGCTGGCATAACCTTTAAACGTCACCTTTACAGGCGCTATCCATTCGTCGCCAGTCATTACCGCATCGGCATCCGATATCGACGCAATAACAATGTAATAAAGAGGATAAATGATTATTACAGCCAAAAGGAACAGAATTATTCCGCATATGGCGTAGTAAACGTAATCGGTTTTACTCTCTTTTATTTTATTTTTCTTTTTCATTGCTTTTATGTCTTTAACATCCATAATAAATCACCCGAAAAAAATTCTCTTCTAAACCGATTACCACATGCTTTGGTTAGCAAGTTTCTTCGACGTAAAGTTAGCGATAACAAGTAATACTACGTTTATAACCGAATTGAACAGTCCCGCCGCGGTACCTACGCCGTATTGACCGCCGACTAAACCGAACGTATAAACGTAAGTGGACAAGATTTCACTCGTCGGCAAGTTTCCGCTCGTTTGCATCAGCAAGACTTTTTCGTAACCGCAATTCATTAAGTTGCCGACCGAAAGAATCATTAACATGACTATCGTAGGCAAAATCGCGGGAAGATCGACGCTGAATATTCTCTTGAAACGTGAAGCGCCATCTACCTTAGCCGCTTCATGAAGTGCCGGATCTACGCCCGAAAGCGCCGCAAGATAGATAATAGCCGACCAACCGAAGTCCTGCCAGTTTCCCGAGAAAATAAACAACGGTCTGAACGCTTCGGGAGAAAGGAATAACTTTAACCCGTTAACGTCCCCGCCCATTTTTATGCTCAACTGATCCAAAAGTCCGTCTGAACCGAAAATAAGTTTCAACATACCGACTAATACTACCAGCGAAATAAAGTGAGGCGCATAATAAAGTATCTGTAAACCTTTCTTCACTTTCTTCGAACGCAACGAGTTCAGCAAAAGCGCTACTATTATCGGTAACGGGAACCCTATTATAAAACCGAAAATACATAATATGAACGTATTCATAAAATAATCCCAGAAATTAGGATTTGAAAAGAACGTTCGGAAATTTTCAAAACCTACCCATACCGTTCCGCTGCCTACGATTTGGTCGCCCGGCATATAATCCTGAAACGCTACCAGTATGCCGTACATCGGTATGTAGCAGAAAATAATAACGTAGACAAGCGCGGGAAGAATAAATACGAGTATCCAGCCTCTCTTTTTAAAATTAGCCTTCCACTTTTCCCACTTTGACGTTTTATTAGGTTGTTCCGACGTGCCGTCCATCACCTCATAAGCCTGATCTATAAGATCTTGGTTGTCGGATATGGTATTCGTGTTTGTCGCCATAATTTTACCCCCCCCTTTAATTAAGTATTGCCAAGCGCTTACGCTTTGGACTTTTTATATACGGTAAACGCTACGTACGCAAGTATAAGCGATCCGAAAATCGCTACGTCTATCCAGAAGAACAGGTGATTAGATACGGCTTTAGGTTCCGTCATCGTTTCGACTGTTTCGGAAATATTAAAAGTTGTTTCAGGTCTACCTGCGTTCGTATAAAGCTTAACTACGTGATTGCCCGAAACCAAACTGTCGGCGTCTTCCGCCGCAATCTTTACTAGCTTACCGTTCTGCGTAAAATCAAAATCTTTTTCATCTACGGTTACTTTCGTTACCGTCGCCGATGCGCTCATTTCTATCGAAACGTCACTGTTGCGGTAGTATTTTTCTACGACCGAATATGCCGTTATAGGCGTAAAATCCGTAGTTATTTCAAAGTTAAGATCGGTAAAAGAAGTCACTACCCTGAAGGAGTACGTTTTATCCGCTTCAAGCGTGGAAAGATAATTTTCGGAAACGGTTAAAACGCCGTTCACAACCGTATAGTCGTCATTTGTAAGTTTGTAATTCCCGTCCGTCAGGTTTACGACTTTCAACACCTCGTACCCCAAACAGAAAATATCGCCGTCTAATACGTCGGTGCGGTATAGCAAAACGCCGCTAACCGCAATTTCTTCGTCGGCAATGACGTTTACACTACCTTCGACTTTACCCGTTGCACATACTAAAACCGCAACGTCGTTGTCGTCAAGATAAATCTTGGCGATACCTTCGTTTAAAACAAGCGACAACTTAAATTTTTTGCTTTCCTGAAATTCGTGCTCAACCTTTTTTAAATCGGTAGAATCGGATTTACGCAAACTTACGTAATTTTCCTTGACGTTTGCCACTGCGGCGAAAACCGTTTCGTCTTTGCCGAATACTATTTTTACTTCATCCGCACCGCTTTCCGGCGTGAATTCCGCAGAAAAAATAAAGTTTGCCGTGGCATCACCGACGTAAACCGAGTTGTCCGCGACGCAAACTTTCAAGTTGCTAACGGCAAAACTAAAGCAAATCGCCACTATTGCGACAATTAAACTTGTAAGCAAAAATGTTTTGAACTTAAGCGCTTTCATAATATCTCCAAAATGTGCTTAAAGAAAAAACTTTTATTATCTCAAATAATATACAATTATTATAAATTGTGCGTAACAGTATGTCAATCGATACAGAATTCTTTAGGCATTTGCAAACTCTTTTATGCCGATAATTTTTGCGTTTGCAAAAATTATCGGCATTACTGCTTTTTACCTACAGCGTCCTTGCCCGTCCGTAACGACGACAACGCCCCGTTTTTGTATTACTTTTCGTTAATAACTATTTGTATTCTGCCTTGTTGCCAATCGTCCGCTTCTTTGAAGAGTACGGCGTATACGGTGTCGCCGTAAACTACTTCGACGTCGCGTGCAAGTTCCCAATCGGCTGCATTTTCATACAAGTATTCCATACTCTTTGTCTTGCCGTCGGAACCGACAACCAGCAATCTTACCGCAAATCTCGTCGGGCTTTCACCGTCTTGATTTTCACTGTCCGGCGCATGCGTAAACGTGACTTTTACGTTGAGTTTGGACTGTCCTTCGACAACTAAATATCCTATCGCCGCGTTTTTCCATTCGGAAAGTATCCAGTCTTTTTTAATGATAACACCGTTTTCTCCGCCCCACTCATATTCGTTTTGAGCGGTCAACGCATTAAACGTGAAGTCGTTTTGATTTTCGCCCTCCCATACGTAATCGGTTGCATAGCCGTATACCCAGCCGTTATCTCCGCCGGTTGAGAAATCGTCAAAGTAGTTCGCTACTTCGGTGTTAACCGGTTCTTCCGGTTGTTCGGGCTCTGTTTGTTCGTCTTTTATCTCGTTAATAACTATTTGTATTCTGCCTTGTTGCCAATCGTCCGCTTCTTTGAAGAGTACGGCGTATACGGTGTCGCCGTAAACTACTTCGACGTCGCGTGCAAGTTCCCAATCGGCTGCATTTTCATACAAGTATTCCATACTCTTTGTCTTGCCGTCGGAACCGACAACCAGCAATCTTACCGCAAATCTCGTCGGGCTTTCACCGTCTTGATTTTCACTGTCCGGCGCATGCGTAAACGTGACTTTTACGTTGAGTTTGGACTGTCCTTCGACAACTAAATATCCTATCGCCGCGTTTTTCCATTCGGAAAGTATCCAGTCTTTTTTAATGATAACACCGTTTTCTCCGCCCCACTCATATTCGTTTTGAGCGGTCAACGCATTAAACGTGAAGTCGTTTTGATTTTCGCCCTCCCATACGTAATCGGTTGCATAGCCGTATACCCAGCCGTTATCTCCGCCGGTTGAGAAATCGTCAAAGTAGTTGATAACTCTTTCGATACTCATTGAGAAGTGCCCGTGATAGTAGCCGGCCGATCCTTCGTTAAAGAAAATGACGGATATTCTGCTGCCTTCTTCAACAGTTACGGTTTTGTCATACGTCCAGGTACTGCTTTCAATACCGCTTATAAAGTCGCAAAGTTGAACCGTGCCGTCTGCTTTTAATATATGCAATCTACCGGTTAATCTCGTAACTTCTTCGGAACCGCTGAACGCAACCGAAATATTTACCGTGTTCGTTCTGGGCATAACATACGTGATAACCGCATTTGCTCCGCCGCGTTCGTTCTTTATCCAGTCGGCTTTGAGTTCTATTTCGCTTCCGCTGTCAAGCCAAGCGAACTCGCCGGCACTTAATGCGTTAAACGTAAAGGTGTTGTCGCCGAAGTTAAAGTCGGTAGTATAACCGTATTCCCAACAGTCTTGTGCCGAAAGTTTGAAATCTTCGGTATAGTTCGCTCCGCTGTATACGGTTGTAGGTAATATTTCCGTTCTCGTCGTGCCGCAACCGTTCTTACAGGTGTAAGTCTTTTCGCCGACTTGTGTGGTTGTAGGCTTAGTCGTAATTACACCATCGTCAAAGTCGTGATCGCTCATTGCGATTGCTTCAATATATTTTTCACCGCAAACTATACACGTGTATTCTTTTTCGCCTTCTTCGTTACATTTAGAACCTTTAATAACTTCACCGCCGTTATATAAGTGTAAACATTTTGCGCTTATGCTGACGGACAATGCGCCTTCGGGCTCGCCCGTTCCCGCATTTTCAAATACTATATGTATTATATCGTTTTTATTAACTTCGAACGCATTTTCGCTAGAATAACTCCATTCTGATTCACCGTTAGGATTAAGCGCTATAACTTCTTCGCCGACGATTATGTAAGCGTTCAATACGGTATCGCTTTCCGTTCCTTTGAAACTTATTTCAACGTTCGCTTTGGTCTTTTGGGTAAGATCTTGCAAAAATTTATACGCTACCACTGCGTTGTTAGACGACTTAACCTGACCTTTAGAAAGTTCAACGCCTTCTGCTTTATAAACACCTTCTTCGGCTGTTTCAATACGGACAAACGTAAGTGTGCCGCTCTGTTTGTCAAATGCTGAAGCATAGCCGTATATCCAACCGCTGTTTTCTACTGAGAACTTTTCCGCAAAATCAGTATGCGCCGGTATCGCTTCTCTCTTCTTGTCGCCACAAACAGTACAGGTAAATTCCTTTTCCCCTGCTGTCAAGAAATCGGCAATTTTAACTACTTCGCCTGCATTATAAGTGTGCGCTATCTTTGCAATAGGTTCTTCCTTAGTATGTCCGCAACCTTCTCTTGTACAAGTGTAAGTCATCGTGCCGGTAGTAGTGCAAGTAGGATCAGTGGTTACTTCGCCGTCATTCCAACTGTGCGCAATCATGCCTATCGGCGACGTTTTAGTCTGATCACATCCTTCTACCGTACAAGCGTAAGTCATCGTTCCTTCCGAAAAACACGTTGCTTCTTTTGTTACCCTTCCGCTATCCCATACGTGATCGTGCTCCGGAACACCTTTGCCGCCACAAGCAATCAGCCCCAAAAGCATACAAGCCGCCATCACTGCCGTAAAAAGTTCAATTAGGATCTTTTTCATATATCCCCTCCAAAATAATTTTAGTATTACCGAATAAAATTTCTGTTTATCAGCAAAAACATGCAACTTTATTTTAACTTTTATATAATTCTAGGTCAATACAAAAAAACTTTTTTATGCATTTGCAAATTATATATAATTAATATTTTTTGCATTTGCATACTTGACTTGATCATTTAAATAAAATATAATAGACATTATGGGGGGATATTTTTATGAGAAAGGCGGTCACTATTAAGAGTATAGCAGAACAGCTCGGTTTATCGCGCAACACAGTTGCGAAGGCGCTTAACGGTCAGTACGTGCCCGAATCGACAAGGGAACGCGTTCTTAAAAAGGCGCAGGAACTTAACTATAAGTCAATGAACCTAACTCATATAGCGTTAGGCAAAAAGAAATACAAAATACTTCTCGTTTCTGGAAAACCGCTTAGCAATATCAATTTTTTTATTCCGCTTGTCAAAGGCATTGAAAACTCTTGCTACGAAAACAATTACGATCTCTTTCAACTGACTTATAACGTATCGACCAGCCATTTCGCATACCTTTCCGAACACGTTAAGGAATTGCGTGCCGACGGTATCGTCGCAATTGAGTGTTTTGATAAAAACTTCATTGCGAAATTGGTTAATCTGGGATTGCCTATTTGTTTCTACGACTTTTCCGCCGACAACGTCAAATCAGCAACTAAAATCGATATTATACGCACAAACGACAACAGTGCGGTTTCGGAAATCGTTAACCTACTTCATAATAAGTACAAAACCGAACGTTTTACTTTCGTCGGAGACAGAAAACATTGCCTTAGCTTTTACGCAAGATATATTGGCATGCGTATGGGTATTATGTCTTTTTCGGATAAACACACTGTCGCAAGCGATATTCTATGTAACGACGAAAGTTTCCCCTACGGCAACCCCGAAGCGATTAAAACCGAAATACTTAAACTAAGGCATATTCCCGATTGTTTTGTTTGTTGCAACGACTTCGTCGCCAGAAACGTCTGTCATGCATTGTCGTCATTAAATATAAAGGTTCCTAACGACGTTATGATTATCGGCTTTGACAACGTTCCGGAAGCCACCGCCTTGTCGCCAAATATTACGTCTTTTTCCATAGATAAGGAATTTCTGGGGAGAGAAATGATACGAACTCTTGTCCAAAGAATCGAAAATCCAAATATCCCATCGAGAATGGTAACTCTTCGCACCGAAATGATTCTACGCGAATCAACCGACCGCAACGACTAATATATAAAAGCAAATTGACGTCGACCAAACTCGTCTCTTCTTCTAATCAAGGTTCGTACCTATTGCAGCTATTGACACCAAACAGGAATAATACGGACACCGACGATAATTCGGGGTTCGTATTATTTTTTAATATAAAAAATACTACTTATAATAATATGCTACAAGCGAAAGCATTAAAAGAAGAAATAATTTCACAATTATAATAAAACAACTAGTCTACAACGTTTTAGGACTCATACCTAATAAAATGAAACATTTTAGTGCATACACACAAAAAGAAAACAGGCAGACGGACTTCGCGCCGTCTGCCTGTTTGCATAGTTATCCCGTTGAATCGCAAAAAAACGGTTATTATTCCCCTATTCTATCGTTAAAATATCCGAAAAGCCGGTTACGTCGAAGATATCCTTGACCGCTTCGGCAACGTTTTTTACCACCATTTTGCCCTGTGTGTTCATGATCTTCTGCGCTGACAAAAGCACCCGTAGCCCCGCGCTCGACACGTACTCTAACTCGGCAAGGTCGAACGTTAATAACGTAATTCCGTTTATCGACTCCTTTATCTCCGTTTCGAGTTGGGGGGACGTAACCGTATCGAGTTTTCCGCTTAAACCGATGGTCAAAGACGTGTTTTCAACTTTCTTTGTAATGTTTAACATATTATCTTCTCCGTTTTTTATTTTATATCAATTATTATAAACGATCTTTACGTCGCTCAAAAACCTTTCTAAACCCTTCGGGTACTCTTTTACCGTATCCAAGTTAGTGTCGCCAAGCATAACGAGTTTGTTTCCACCGTGATAGTCGCTCCCTGCGGTTACGTACAAATCGTACCTTTCCGCAAGCGCAAGTATCTCCTTTTGAAGCGGCGGAGTAAAGCCGGAGTAAAAAGCCTCTAATCCTTTAATGCCCATACGTACCAAACGTTTTACTCTGTTTTCCATCTCCGTGCCTATTATCAGCGCGTCCCCTCTGCCGTAAGACGGGTGCGCAAGCACAGGTATCCCTCCGGCGTTCAATATACCTTCTATTGCCTGTTCTGGACGGACGTATTCAGTTTTACTGACGAACTTATCGAGATACTCTTCTATCGCGACTTCTTTACTCGGCGCATACCCGTACTTTACCATAAGGTTGCCGATATGCGGTTTCCCGGGGTTGCTCAAAGAAAACAGCCGTTCCCTGTCCTCGTTCTTAAATGTAAAACCGTACTCCTTTTCAAGAAAATCGAGGCGTTTATTCAATTTACTCACGCGGAAACCGTGCCCGAGTTCCACCACTTCGTTAATTGACGGCGCGGTCTCGTCGTACCCGTAACCTAAAATATGGTACTGACCTTCTTCGTCTTTACACGAAAACTCCACGCCGTAAATAAACGCAGGATCACCTTTCTTTAACGCGTTTTTTACCCGTTTGCAACCCTCGATCGCGTCGTGATCCGAGATCGCAAATAAAAGTATGTTCGCGGCCTTTACCCGCTCTATTATCTCTTCGGGCGTATCCGTTCCGTCGGACACACGCGTGTGCATATGTAAGTCGATCCTACCGTTAAAGAGCATTACTATATCCCTTTTTTAAGCGTAAGTATATTCTTTCCGTCCACGTACTCGTAGCACACGTCGTCCATAATCTTTTTCGTCATAAAGATCCCGAGACCGCCTATATCCCTTTCGTCGGCGGAAAGGGTTATGTTCGGATCCGCCTTCGCCGTGGGATCGAAGGGTTTTCCGTCGTCCATAAACGTTATGGTAACGGTAAGCGGTTCTTCGGTTACCTCCACTCTTACGGTAACTTTGCCCGTCTTCGGCGCGTAAGCGTAGTTTGCGATATTGACGAATATCTCTTCCACCGCTACGGTAATCTGCATCTTTACCTTGGGTGCGCAACCGACTCTATTTAAGTGCTGTTCGACAAAGTCTAAAACTTCGGAAAGATTTTCGTTTTTAGCGTCTGTCTCTAATTCGTTTCTTAAAAACAGGAGCGTGTCGTACTTATCGAGAAGCGAAATAAGTTCGCCTTTCCAAAGTTCGATCTCCTTTCTCTTCTCTTCGTTCTCTAATCCGTGACGGCGGATCGAACCGCGTATCATACGCGTGTAACCTACAATCCTCGCCTTGTCCGTAACTTCGCTTATCTTTTCTTTATCCGACGTCCCGAGATAGCGGGATAAGAACTTATTGAAAAAGAGCGTGGAAGTTTCAAAGTCAAAACCTTGGAAACTCTTCACCTGATTGTGATCGTATTCGGAGTAACCTATAAACGCGTTATAAATGCTTGCAAGTTCGAAAATCGGGTGACCTACGGATAAGGTATCCATATCTATTAAAAGCACTTCGTCGCCCTGGAGTTCAAGGTTTTTCGTGTGATAGTCGCCGTGCAA
>CAMPBJ010000002.1 GCA_946637575.1 uncultured Clostridia bacterium
CTTAAAACAAAAACGGAACTTATCCCCGCGATCGAACGTCTGATAAAAGCGTTCAAAGAAAAGGCGGATGAGTACCCGTCGCTTATAAAGAGCGGAAGGACGCATTTTATGGACGCGACGCCCGTAAAGTTTTCGCAGGAACTTTTAAGTTACGCCTTTGCCCTTCTTGAAGACGTAAAGCAAATAGAGTTCGCGCTCGGTCGGATAAAAAATATCGCGCTGGGCGGAACTGCCGTCGGCACGGGACTTAACGCGCCGAAAGGGTTCGAGTCTCTTGCCGTCGAACAGTTAAATATAATTACGGGCGAAGAGTTTATTTCTTCCGAGAACAAGTTTTCGAGTCTTTGGCGCAGGGGAGATATCGCGTTTTTTCATGGTGCGTTAAAGTCGCTTGCGGCAGATCTTTTTAAGATTGCAAGCGATTTACGGTTTTTAGCGAGCGGACCGAGAACGGGAATAGGAGAGATAACTCTGCCGTCGAACGAACCCGGTTCTTCGATAATGCCGGGAAAGGTAAACCCGACGCAGGTCGAAGCGCTCACGATGGTGTGCGCAAAAGTTATGGGAAACGACGTTACGGTGGGGATAGCGGCAAGTCAGGGAAATCTGGAACTAAACGTTTTTGCGCCCGTTATCGCGGACAGCGTATTGCAGTCGGTAAGGCTTCTTAGCGATGCAATTACGTCCTTTACCGAAAACTGCGTGAAGGGGATAAAGGCGAACGAAGAGAAGATGAAAGAAAACTTAAACTCTTCTTTGATGCTCGTAACCGCATTATCGCCCGTTATAGGGTACGAAAAGTCCGCAAAGGTCGCGCTCCTTGCAAAAAACGAGAATATCACGTTAAAGGAAGCGTGCTTAAAACTCGGCTACCTGTCGGAAGAAGAGTTTGATCTTGCGGTAGATCCCGAAAAAATGGTGTAAAAACGCGCCGTATGACAAATAAAAAACAAACAAAAAACGCCGAAAGGCGTTTTTTTTGTAAAAAAGTCGAAATTAAAAAAGGGTTTTTAAAAAACGCTTCGTAATATTATATGTGGAATAATTTCCGTTGTTTTTTAAGGTGAAAATATGAAAGATAAAACGCTTAAAATAGAAGAGATGTTTTTATCGCCCTTCGCAACGAAGTCCAAAGACACGGTGGGAAGGCTTTATCCCGAAGAGCCGTGCGCTATGCGAACGGACTTTCAGCGCGATAGGGACAGGCTTTTGCATTGCAAAGCGTTCAGGCGCTTAAAGAACAAAACGCAGGTATTCTTTTCGCCCGAAGGGGATCATTACAGAACCCGTTTAACTCACACTCTTTTGGTCGCGCAAGTCGCACGAGCGATCGCGCGCGCTCTCTCGTTAAACGAAGACCTTACCGAAGCGATAGCATTAGGGCACGATCTCGGGCACACCCCGTTCGGACATGCAGGAGAGCGAATACTCGATAAATTAAACCCCAACGGCTTTAAGCACAACGTCCAGTCTGGAAGAGTGGTGGACGTTTTAGAAAACAACGGACGGGGGCTTAATTTGACGCGCGAAGTGGTGGACGGGATCATAAACCACAAGATAAGTTCCGATCCCAAAACGCTCGAAGGCAGGGCGGTGAGCCTTGCGGACAGGATAGCGTACATAAACCACGATATAGACGACGCGATAGCCGGCGGTTTTATCAAACCGTCTGATCTCCCGCAAGACGCGGTGAAACTTCTGGGCGAAACGTCGAGCAAAAGAATAAATTCGATGGTGTTCTCGATCTACCGCGAAAGCGACGGAAAGAATACCGTCGCTATGGAAAAGGACGTTGCGGAGGCGACGGCGGTTTTGCGCAAGTTTATGTTCGATAACGTTTACGGCGACGAAGCCTTTATGAGAGAGGAAAGAAAGGCGGACAGGATGATTTCCGCGCTGTACGAGTACTATAAGACCACTCCGTCGGCGCTCCCCGAGTTTAACCGTTCGATGATAGAACGGGACGGGCTGGATACCGTCATATGCGACTACATTTCGTCTATGAGCGACACGTTCGCCGTAAACGAGTTTACAAAACTATTTATACCGGACAAGTGGAAACTGTAAGATGAAGGGATTTGACGCAAAATTTATCGAAGAGTTGAAAAACAGAGTCGATATCGTGGAGATAGTCGGCAAAGTCGTTCAACTTGAAAAACGGGGCGCAAACTACTGGGGAAGGTGTCCCTTCCACCACGAAAAAACCCCGTCTTTTAGCGTGAATCAGATAGGGCAGTTTTACCATTGTTTCGGTTGCCACAGGTCGGGCGACGTCATAAGTTTCGTGATGGAAACCGAATCGCTCGATTTTGCGGACGCTGTCGCGTATCTTGCCGAACGCGCGCAGATGAAATTGCCTGAAACTACGATCGACGACGAAAAGATCAAAAAACAGCGCATAAAAAAGGAAAGGACGCTTGCGATCCTTTCCGACGCCGAAGAGTATTACAGATCGCTTTATCTTTCGGGAAAGTGTAAAAAACACGAAGAGTACGTCGAAAAAAGAAAACTGTCTAAAGAGACGGTGGAGACTTTCTCTATCGGAGCGTCGGACGGGTACGACGGACTGCCGAGATATTTATCCAAAAAGGGGTATGAGTTCAGCGAAATGGTGGACTCGGGCGCGGTAGGCGAAACGGAAAGAAACGGCGAAAAGCGGTATTACGACTTTCTCGGGGGTAGGCTTATAATTCCCGTGTTCGACTCGTACGGAAAAGTCGTCGCCTTCTGCGGAAGGATAATAGAGGACAGAAAGGACGTAGGGAAGTACGTCAACACCAAAGAGACGATAGTGTTCACGAAGGGTAAAACGCTGTTTAACCTAAACAACTTAAAGCGGATAAAGAACGAAGAGGGAATAGACGGCGTTATCGTCGTGGAAGGACATATGGACGTTATTTCGCTCTATCAGGCAGGGATAAAGAACGTCGTCGCGAGTATGGGAACGGCGCTTACGAAGGATCAGGCGCGAATAATAAAGAGATATTCGGACAAAGTATTTATAAGTTACGACGGCGACTTTGCCGGAAGAAAAGCCGCGATCCGCGGACTGGAGATCCTGCGCGACGAGGGACTTGAAGTAAAGGTCGTCTCTTTGCCGGACGGTTTAGATCCCGACGACGTGGTTAAAAACTACGGGAAAGAGGGGTATTTAGAACTCGTAAGATCGGCGATGCCGCTTATCGACTTTAAACTTGACGTGTTAAAGAAGACGTACGACTTAAATACCGTCGACGGAAAGAGAAAGTACGTCGCAAACGCGGTACGCGTTATAAAGGAAAGTCCTTATGCGAGCGAGCAGGAAGATCTTCTTAAAACCGTGCGCGACTTAACCGGCGTTACGATGGAGGCGTTAAAGCGCGACCTTTATAACGCGGAAGCGCCAAAGGAAACAGAACCGGACGAGCCCGAGATAAATAAAGAGCGGACGGTTGACGATAAGATCGTCCTTGCGTCGAGATTCGTTTTAGCCTCCTACATATTCGGGAAAGACTACGCGAAAAACCTTGATTTTTCGGACACGGGGCTGTTTTCCGCGGCACACAGGGAGATAGCGGAGTACTTAAAGGAAAGAGCGGGAGAAGACGGAAAAGTCAAGTTCGGCGACCTGTTCGGCGCGGTGGACGAAAGCCTTAACGGAGAACTTACCAAAATAGCGGATCTTTCCGAGAACGTAACGGGAGAAGGCGAACAGTACTATAAAGACTGCCTAAAGACTCTGAAAATAGAACGGATAAATCAGCGGATAGAAGATCTGAAAAATCTCTCGAAGAGCGAGACTGACGCGGAAAGACGCAGAACTCTCGTTTTTGAGATGAGTAAACTTATAAAAGAAAAACAGAAAATACAGTAAAATCGTAAAAAAGCGCGAATTATTCGCCGGAGGAACAGTATGAGCGACAAAGAATTGGAATTAGAAGAAGGAACGGGAACACTTTCGCCCGAACTTTTGACGATCGTTGCGGACATTATCATCGAGTACAAAAAGAGCGGCAGCATCACGACCAGTCAACTTTTCGACAAACTCGAAAAGATCCCGACGACGCCTATGGAACTCGAACAGATTTACAATATGTTCGAGCAGGAAGGGATACAGGTTGTCAACGAGTTCGAAAGGAACAGAGATCTTTACGATCAACTTTTAAAAGAAGTCAGCATGGACGATCCCGTCAAGATGTACTTAAAAGACATCGGTAAAGTTCCGCTGCTTGCGCCGGAAGAGGAAACCGAACTCGCAAAGCGCATGATGGACGGCGACGAGGAGGCGAAAAGACTTTTATCCGAAGCGAATTTAAGGCTCGTCGTTTCCATCGCGAAAAGGTATATGGGGCGCGGTATGCAGTTTTTAGACCTTATTCAGGAAGGGAATTTGGGGCTTATGAAGGCGGTGGAAAAGTTCGACTACCAGAAGGGCTTTAAGTTTTCCACGTACGCGACCTGGTGGATAAGGCAGGCGATAACCCGCGCGATAGCCGATCAGGCGAGAACGATAAGGATCCCCGTGCATATGGTGGAGACGATAAACAAGTTAGTCAGAGTTTCGAGAAGACTGTTACAGGAACTCGGAAGAGAGCCTACCCCGGAGGAGATCGCGGCGGAAATGGGCTTTTCGGAAGAGCGCGTTCGCGAGATACAGAAGATAGCGCAAGACCCCGTGTCGCTCGAAACCCCGATAGGCGAAGAGGAAGACAGCAAACTTTCGGACTTTATCGAGGACGAGGGGAGTTCTTCTCCGCAGGAGAAAGTCGCAAGCAATATGTTAAAACAGCAGATACTCGAAGTTATGGACACCTTGACCCCGCGCGAGCAGAAGGTTTTGCGCCTTCGTTACGGTCTTGACGACGGCAGAACGAGAACGCTTGAAGAGGTCGGCAGAGAGTTTAACGTTACGAGAGAGCGTATAAGACAGATCGAGGCAAAGGCGTTAAGAAAACTGCGCCACCCGAGCCGTTCGAAACGCTTGAAAGACTTCCTCGACTGATGACGGAAAGGATCAGCCGCATAGTTTCGGAAATACCCGAAACGAAAGTATTCGGCGATATAGGTTGCGACCACGGGTACGCCGCATACGAAATGTTAAAACGCGGTAAATGCGAATACGCCGTTATATCTGACGTCAGCGCGAAGTGTCTTAAAAAAGCGGAAGATCTGCTTTCGTCGTATGTAAAGGCAAAAAAGGCGGTAGCGATCGTGTCGGACGGATTTGATTTTTTACCGCATTTAGATACCGCGCTGATCGCGGGTATGGGCGGAGAAGAGATAATATCCATTTTAAAAAACGCGAAGGAACTTCCCGAAAACCTTATACTCCAACCCATGAAGAACGTCGAAAAGGTGCGCGTTTTCGTCGTGGAAAACGGGTACAGGGTAGAAAAAGACTACGTTTTTTACTGCGGGAACAAGTACTATAATCTGCTGACCTTAAAAAAAGGCGAAGACAGGCTTTCCGAGGAAGAGATAGAGTTTGGCAGGACGAACTTAAAAGAAAAAAGCGCGGACTTTAAGAAGATGATAGGCGAAGAAATAAAAAAACTGCTCTTTTTTTCCGAAAATTCGCCGGAAAAAGTCGCGCAAGAGTTAAAAAGCAAGGCGGAAAGATTAAAAAAATATGTTGAAGATTGAAGAAGCGTACAAAATAATATGCGATTACGCGCCGATAGAATACAGTTTGGAGAGTATTGCGCGCGGAGAGTACGATAACAGCGGAATACTCGTCGATACGGGAAACGATACACGGGGTATCCTTTTTTCCTTGGATCTTTCCAAAAAAGCGGTGGAAAAGGCAACGGAGAACGGATGTAACCTTATCGTTACCCACCACCCCGCGATTTATTCTCCGATAAAGAGTTTATCTGTTAAAAACGGCACGGCACCGGTTCTTCTTGCGATAAAAAACGGCGTAAGCGTCATTTCGATGCACTTAAATTTAGACACCGCAAAAGAGGGGATAGACCACTTTCTTGCGAGATGTTGCGGAGCAACCGATTATAAAATCATAGATCCCCTGTTTTCCGGCGGATACGGGAGAGTTTACGGCGTAGATAAAACGCTCGCCGAATTTACGGACGGGATAAAGAAAGAACTTTCTACCGAAAGAGTTACTTACTACGGCGAAGGTAACAAAAACGCGGGAACGGTGGCAAGTTTTTGCGGAGCGGGAAGTTCGCTTGCGTTAAAGTACTTGCACGAATCTCGGTTCGACGCGGACACGATAGTTACTTCCGACGTTCCGCACCACGTGATAAAAGAACTTTTGGACCTTGGGAAAAATCTCGTCGTTATAGCGCATTATCCCGCGGAAGAGTACGGATTTTTTAAGTTCTACGAAAAAATAAGACCGGAATTCGAAGGAAAGGCGGAAACGCTTTATTTTTGCGATACGGCGTTAAAATAAAACGAAAAAAGGAGAAAGACTTATGATTGAGGCCCTTTTAAATTATCAGGCAGCGGACGCGAAACTCCGCAAAGTAGAAGTTACCCTTGCGGGTAGCGAAGAGAGAAAGAAGACGCTTTCGGCGAAAAAGTACATCGAAGGCGTTGAAGAAACGCTTAAAAAATTAGACGAAAAGGCGGCGGAACTTTACGGCGCGTATAACGGGTGCGTTTCGGAGATCGCAAAATTAAAAGAACAAGGCACGGAGTTTTCGGGCGCGGCGAGCGACGCTACGGATAAGAGCGCGCTCGACTACCTTTCAAAGAAAACGGACGAAATACTTCTAAAAATAAAGAGCCTTTCCGACACCGTAAACAGGATCAACGGAGAGATTCAGAATTTGCTTAAAGAATACGCGCAGACCAGGGCGAAGACAAAAGCGGCGAAAGAACAGTACGAAGAAAATCTTCCGAAGTACGCCGAACTTAAAAACTCCCTTAAACCCGAAAAGGAACAAGCGGAAAAGGAACTCGAGGAGTTAAAAAAGAAAGTCGATCCCGCGCTTATGGAAAGGTACTTAAAAAAGCGCGCGAGTTTCTACCCCGTGGCGTACGAAGTTAAGGGCGACGTTTGCGGTGCGTGCAGCATGCAACTTTCCATGAACGAGATAGGAAAGTTAAAGAACGGAGAAGTCATCGAGTGCGAGCATTGCGGCAGACTGTTATACTCGAAATAGTCTATTATGAAAAAAAATAAAAGAAGGGGATACGCCCCCTTCTTTTCCTTTTAAAAAAAAGTCGCGGCAAAGCGCGAAAATAATCGCCATAAAAAAATAAAAAGTTTTTCAAAAGCATTGTAAAGAACGAAAGTTTTTGATATAATCTTAAATGAGTAATTATATTATATTAGGGGAGTTTGACTTGAACGGTTTAGGCAGAAAAGAGAAAAATACAACCGGTAAACAAACGGTTTTCACGAAAGAGACTTTCGGCGTGGTGCTTATGCTTTTTTCCGCGCTCTCTCTCGTTTTGGTGATCACGCGCGGCGCGGTATTCGGTGATCCGGGGGTTTACGTTAACTCCTTTTTCTTCGGCGCGTTCGGATACTTTTCGTTTTTAGTCTGCGCGTACGTTTTCTATCTCGGCTTTTTCCTTCTTACGGAAAAGCGGTTCTCTGTCCCTGTTAAAATCAAACTTTTAGTAACGGCGTTCTTTTCCGTGCTTGCCGTTATGCTTCAGATCGTTTCCGTAAAGGCAACCGGAAGTTACGGCGAGTATATCGCGACTTCGTATTCCATGGGTAGCGGCGGGATAGCCACTTCCTCCATTTCGGGCGCGGTCGCGTCCCTTCTTTCTTACTGGGAACAGAAACTCTTAACCCCCGTAGGTTCTTACGTCGTTTCGGGCGTTCTGCTTGCGGTGATCGTTTTCTTCTTCGTCAGGACTGTCAGAGAGAATAAGCCCGCGGTAAAAGGAAAAGACGTCGGCGCGTTCAGAAGTTCTTACGAAAAATCTGCGGAAAGTACCGAAACCGCGGATAAAACGGAACCCGTGCAGGACGGCGGAAGACAGAAACTTTTCGTCGCGAATAGCGACGAGTTCGCGTTCAAGAGCAAAAAGGAACTCGAAAAGAGCGAGAGCGCGAAGATCGAGTTTGAAAAGAACGGACTCGGAGTCGTAAACTACGGCACGTACAAATCCGGGTACACCGACGATTTGCAGGATAAGATAAACTACATTAAAACCCCGAGCGTTATAGACATAACCCCGAAAACCGAAGTAAAGAGCGGCGCGCCGTCCGTTTCGGACTACGTAAAGCCGCTTGAAACCAAAAATAAAGAGATCGAAGACTCGCCCGCCGATATTCCGCTTATCGAACACGGAGAAGAGAGGGCGGAAGAACGCGAGTCCTATACCGCGTTCGACGAATACGCAAACGTCGAAGAGATAGACGACAAGAATATTGCCACCGAAAACGACGAGCGTTTCGATCCTTACCGCGAAATTAGTAAACCTGAGGAAGTTACTCCGCCCGTGGCGGAAGAAGACTTAAAGCCCGAACAGGCGGAAGAGGAAGAAGTTCCGCCGACGTCGAACTTAAATTCGAGAAGACTCAGGAACGTTTTCTTCGGCGAATCCGAAGAAGAGAAGGAAAGCGAAGAAAAACCCGAGGAAAAAGCTTCTGACCGACCGTTCGGCGAAACGGACGCCGTACCGCAGAGAAGAGATCGTTCGTTTGGATTTTCGTTCGAAGAACCTTCGGAAGAAAAAGCCGAAGAGCCGTCGAACGAAGAAGAGGAAAAGGCGTTACTTCCCGAAAACTTTAATTACGACCGCCCTCCGCTCGACCTTTTGGAAACTTACGCTAAATCCGCCGACGCGCCGAAGGACAACCACGAAGAGCGTATGCGTATTATAAAGCAGACGCTCGACGACTTCGGGGTTAACGTCTCCGTAGAAGGATTCGTACAGGGTCCGTCGGTTACAAGGTACGAAATAAAGATGCCGCCCGGAGTTCCCGTAAAGAAGATGCTCCGTTTTGAAGACGATTTTATGTACGCGCTCGCAAGCAACTATTCGGTGCGCGTCGAAGCGCCTATCCCCGGCAAAAGCCTCGTCGGTATCGAAGTCGCAAACACGTACCCGGAGACCGTGGGGTTAAAGGAAGTTTTAAGCGCGCCGAAGGAATCGAAACGCGGTTCGCTTATGTTCGCTTTGGGTAAAGACATCGTGGGTGAACCTATTTTCGACAACCTTGCCGAAGGTCCGCACTTCCTTGTCGCGGGTACTACGGGGTCTGGAAAGAGCGTGTGCTTAAACGTTATGATCGTGAGCCTTATCATGCGTTACGGACCGGAAGACGTAAGACTTATTTTAGTCGATCCGAAAGGCAACGAGTTCAGACCTTACGAACATTTGCCGCATCTTCTCGTGGACGAGATCGTTACCGAACCTAAAAAAGCGCTTGCCGTTCTTTCCTGGGCGCACGACGAGATGGAGAGAAGATACAAGGTGCTTGAAAAAGCCGGCGGCATCAGAGATATAAAGGCGTATAACGAAATAAACAGCGATCCGTCGAAGAAGATGCCGAGGATCGTTATCGTGGTGGACGAACTTTCAAACCTTATGGAGACTTGCAAAAAAGAGATGGAGGCGCGAATCCTTGCGATAGCGCAGAAGTCCCGCGCGGTAGGTATCCATTTGGTTCTTGCAACTCAAAGACCGTCGGTAGACGTTATCACGGGTACGATAAAGGCGAATCTTCCGTCGAGAATCGCGCTCCGCGTTACCAACTTTGCGGACTCCAACACCATTTTGGGCGCGGGCGGGGCTGACAAACTGTTGGGGCACGGCGATATGCTGTACCGCAACTCGCTTATGCCCGAGGCGAAAAGGTATCAGGGCGCGTGGATAAGCGATATGGAGATAAACAACGTCGTTCGGTACATCATCGAACACAACAAGAGTTACTTCGACGACGGACTGAAATTATACCTCGATAACGCGGTGAAACCGAGAGACGACGCGGAAGCGGCAGACGTTCCGTCCGGCGACGAGAACGCCGAAGTCAACGACTTTTTCTTAAAAGCGCTTTATCTTGCGGTCTGCACCGGCTCGGTTTCCATTTCGCAACTGCAAAGACGTTTTTCGATAGGTTACGCAAGGGCGGGCGGACTTGTGGACAAAATGGAGCGTATGGGTTTCGTTTCCGCCAACGAGGGCAGTAAGGCAAGGCGCGTGTTACTGTCGAGAGAAGAATTTATAGCGCGATTCGGCGAGATGTCGGACGACGTTTAGAAACTTATGAAGAAAATCGGCATTATTTCGCTTGGGTGCGATAAAAACAGAACAGACACCGAAAAGATGATGGGTGTGTTAAAAGAAGAATACGCCTTTACGCAGGACGTAAAGGACGCGGACGTTATCGTCATCAACACCTGCGCGTTTATTAAGAGCGCGAAGGAAGAGTCGATCGAAGAGATCCTTTCGGCGTTGGAACTTAAAAAACTTTACCCCGAAAAAAAGATCGTGGTTACCGGCTGTCTTCCGCAAAGATACGCGGGGGAACTTACGAAGGAACTTAAAGACGTGGACGTGTTTTTAGGCGTTTCGGACTACTCTTCGGTAGCGGACGCAATAAAAAAAGCGTTCGGCGGTGAAAAGAGCGTCAGCGTTACCGCGCCGAAGAACGAAAACCTTGTAAAAAGGGTGCGCACGACCGACGGGTACGCCTACTTGAAAATCGCGGACGGCTGCTCTAATCATTGTACGTTTTGCGCGATCCCCTCTATCCGCGGCGCGTACCGCTCCGTGCCGATAGACAGCCTTATAGAAGAAGTTAAGGGTATGGGGGAGATAAAAGAACTGATTCTCGTCGCGCAGGACACTTTAAAGTACGGCGAAGACTTAAATCCCAAAAAGAATATTTTGGATCTGATACGCGCCCTGTCTTCTTTAAGGGAAGTCGGCGGTATCAGGATCATGTACTGCTATCCCGAAAATATTACGGACGAGTTTATCCACGAACTTGCGGTAAACCCGAAACTTATTCGCTATCTCGATATCCCCTTTCAACACGCGGACGACGGGATACTTAAACTTATGGGTAGGAAAAGCACGGGAGAAGACTACGCGGAACTCGTTAAAAAACTGCGCGAAAGAGTCCCCGGGATCGCTATCCGTTCGACGTTTATGACCGGATTTCCGGGGGAAGACGAAAAGGCGTTCGGTAACCTTTTGGAGTTTATTAAAACCGAAGAACTCGACAACGTGGGCTTTTTTAAGTACAGCGAAGAGGAAGGCACGCCCGCGGTTAAACTTCCGAATAAGGTTTTGGAGAGCGTAAAGACGAAAAGGCTTAAAAAACTCTATTCGGCGCAGAAGAAGGTCGCTAAAAAGAGAGCGAAGAAAATAATAGGCAGCACGCTCTTCGTTTTAGCCGAGGGGTTTGACGAAGATAGGCTCGCATATTTTGGAAGAGCCTACTTTTCCGCCCCCGATATCGACGGAAAGATTTACTTTCTGTCCGCCGACGAAGTGCCTTTCGGAACGCACGTGCGGGTAAAGATCACCGACGCGGAAGATTACGATTTTTACGGAGAAAGAGTATGAATTTACCTAACAAACTTACGCTTACGAGGATTTTTATGATACCGCTGTTCGTGGTGTTTTACTATCTTACGGCGATAGGCGGCAATTTTTACATATCCGCCGCTATCTTCGCGCTTGCGGCTTTCACGGACTTTTTGGACGGGTATATCGCAAGAAAGTATAATCTCGTTACGAATTTAGGGAAGTTTTTAGATCCCATCGCGGACAAGGTGCTTGTTTCCACCGCGCTTATTTTACTTCTCGTTCCGCCGCAGGGCATAGTTATTATGCCGTGGTACGCGTCGATCTTCGTCGCGGTTATCCTTGCGCGCGAACTGATAGTCAGCGGTTTCCGCCTGGTCGCGGCAAAGAACGGGCAGGTCATCGCAGCGGACAAGTCCGGTAAACTTAAAACTTTTATCACGGACGTTTCGATAGTCGTGCTGCTTGTTTCCGCGGGGATCGAGCCTTTGGGCGAAATGAATACCGTAAACCTTATAGGCTTTATCCTTCTCGGAGTATCTGCGCTCCTTACTATCGTCTCCGGTGTGATAATGATAGTTAAAAACAGATCCGTTTTAAAGGACGAAAAATGAGAACTGCGCTCATAGTGGTTTCAAAAGATCCCGACATTGCAAAGGACGTCAGCGGATTATCCGAGATTTTTTGCGACGGGAGAATAGATCTTTCGGTCGTAGAAGTTATTTTTGAAAAAGACGAGGCGAGATTAAAACGGAGAATCGCCGAGTTTAAGGACACGGTGGACGTTTTGGTCATAGCCGACGGAACGGAGAACATTAAAATAAAATCCGCCGTCGCGGACGCGCTTGACGCTCCGCTGTTCGAGAGCGACAACGCGAAGAGATTTGCCGACGCTATCTGCAAAGAAAAGCGGATCGAACCGAAAGATTATCACTTTTTTTTACCGGTCGAATCTTCGGTCGTTCCGAACCTTCGCGGCGCGTATCAGGGATTTATTTTAGAAAACGACGATATTCTGACCGCCGTTCTGCCGCAAAACGTTCCGGAAGTCAAGACGATGGCTGAAAGTTATCTTTTCCCGTTTTTAGAGAAGAAGTACGATCTAAAAAGGAAAAGATTCGTCTTCAAGTTCTTCGGCGACGGGGAGAAGTTGAAAAAAGAACTTGACGGCGCAAGATCCGAACTCGGCGTCGATTTTTCGGATCGGATCACGGAAAGATACGGCGATTTTACCGTGGAACTTTTCTTTACCGAGAGTTCGGAGTCGGAGTTTTCCGCGGTTTTAAGACGGCTCGTTACCGCCTTAAAAGACGAGATATACGCCGAAACGGATACTACGCTCTCTGAAAGGCTTTTCGACTGCCTTTCGGTAAAGAACAAAAAAATATCGGTCGCGGAGTCGTTTACGGGCGGAAGAGTTTCGGCGGAGATAGTCAAAAATTCGGGAGTGTCCGCTTACTTTTCGGAAGGCATAGTCTCGTACTCTAACGAAAGTAAGGAGAGTAGGTTAAACGTTCCTGCGGATCACTTAAAGCGCGAAGGGGCGGTAAGTTCGGTCGTCGCCTACGATATGGCGGTGGGGCTTTTACGCACCAAAAGAGCGGACGTCGCCGTCGCGACGACGGGGATAGCCGGACCGAACTCGGACAACACGAATAAACCCGTGGGGCTCTGTTACATTGCGGTGGGAACGCTAAACGGGATACATACTTATAAATACGTTTTCAGCGGTTCGAGAGAAGAAATTACCGAAACGGCGAAAAATACGGCGCTGTTTCTTGCAATAAAAAACTTAAAAAGGATGTAAATTATGGACGAAGCAAAATTGAAAGCATTAGAAGGCGTGATGGGGCAGATCGAAAAGCAGTACGGAAAGGGCGCTATCATGCGACTCGGCGAAACCGCCGCGGACGCGGGGATAGAAGTACTTCCTACGGGCTGTTTGTCGCTTGACATCGCTATCGGTGTAGGCGGACTTCCGCGCGGAAGGATCATCGAGATCTATGGGCCTGAATCTTCGGGTAAAACCACGGTCGCGCTCCACGCGATCGCGGAAGCGCAAAAACGCGGGGGTATCGCGGCGTTCGTGGACGCGGAACACGCGTTAGATCCCGTGTACGCCAAGAATCTGGGCGTAAATCTCGACGAACTTTACGTTTCCCAGCCGGACACCGGCGAACAGGCGCTCGACATCACGAACTCGCTCGTAAACAGTAAGGCGGTCGATATCATCGTCGTCGACTCGGTTGCGGCGCTTACGCCGAGAGCGGAGATCGAAGGGGATATGGGGGACGCGCACGTAGGACTGCAGGCAAGACTTATGAGTCAGGCGCTCCGTAAACTCACCGCGATAACCGCAAAATCGAAGACGGTCATCATCTTTATCAACCAACTCCGCGAAAAAGTCGGCGTAATGTTCGGCAACCCCGAAGTTACCGCGGGCGGAAAGGCGCTTAAATTCTACGCAAGCGTGCGTATCGACGTCAGAAAAGCGGACGCGCTCAAAAATTCGGACGGCGCGTACGGTAATCACACCAAGGCGAAAATCGTTAAAAACAAGGTCGCGCCTCCATTTAAGACCGCTGAATTCGACATTATCTACGGAAAGGGCATATCGAACGAAAGTTGCCTCGTCGATCTCGGCGTAGAGCACGGCATACTCGAAAAGAGCGGCGCGTGGTTCTCGTATAAAGGCGAAAAGATCGCGCAGGGCAGAGAAAAGTGCGTAGACTATTTTACGCAGAACAAGGAAGTCGCCGAAGAAGTGCAGAAGGCGATCTTAGACAAGGTTTTCGCTAAAAAAGAACAGGACTAAAAAGTTTTTGACTTTTAGTTCGCGTTATGTTAGAATAAAATAAGTTAAAAAGCGTTAAAAACGCAAAAAATAAACAGGAGGGCAAATAAAATGCCAAATTTTACTTTCAGCTCCCTGTTCCTAGCAAGTGATATTTTGGTCGGCGTTTTAGCGGGCGTCGCGGTGTTAGTCGCGATTCTCGGTTTCGTCGTCGGCGGTATCGTAAAAAAGAAGTCTTTTGAAAAAGAACACGGCAATCTCGAAAAGTGGAGGAACGATTTTCGTTCCGACGCGATGAAGGAAGGCGAAAAAATCAGAAAAGAGGCTATTTTAGAGGCAAAAGAACAGGAAATCAAACTTCGCAACGACTTTGAAAGAGAAGCGAGGGAGAAAAAAGCGGAACTTTCCCGCACCGAGAACAGACTTTTACAAAAGGAAGATTTTCTCGACAAGAAAGAAGAACAGTTAAACAGACGTAACGACGAGACGACGAGACAGCAGAACATCTTAAAAGAAAAGCAAGCCGATCTCGACCGTAAACTCGAAGATATCGGCAAGCAACACGAAAAGATGATCGCCGAGTTCGAGAAAGTCGCGCAGATGAGCAAGGAAGAGGCGAAAAAGGAACTTGTCGACGCCATCACCGAAGAGGCGAGAAGGGACGCGCTTTCGACCGTTAAAAACATCGAGGCGCAGGCAAAGGAAGAAGGCGAGAGAAAGGCGAAAGAGATCGTCAGCCTCGCTATCCAGAAATGCTCCACCGAGCAGGCGTCGGAGATCACCGTTTCGGTAGTACCCTTGCCTTCGGACGATATGAAAGCGCGTATCATCGGCAGAGAGGGTAGAAACATAAGAACGCTTGAAAACGCTACGGGTATCGAACTTATAATCGACGATACGCCCGAAGTGGTCATCGTTTCCGGTTTCGATCCCGTAAGGCGCGAAGTCGCAAGGATAGCGTTAGAAAAACTTATTGCGGACGGAAGGATTCACCCCGCAAGAATAGAAGAAACGGTAGAGAAAGTCAAAAAAGAACTCGACCAGCAGATCAAAGAGGCGGGCGAGGCGGCGACTTTCGAGTGCGGAGTATTCGGACTCCACCCCGAACTCGTTAAGACCTTGGGCAGATTAAAGTTCAGAACGAGTTACGGTCAGAACGTTTTAAGGCACTCTTTGGAAGTCGCGCATCTAGCAGGCGTTATGGCGACCGAACTCGGCGTCGACGTAAACCTTGCAAAGCGCGCGGGACTTCTTCACGATATCGGTAAAGCGTTAGACTTCGAGATCGAAGGCACGCACATGCAGATAGGTGCGGATCTTGCGAAGAAGTACAGAGAAAGTCACAACGTGGTAAACGCGATACTCGCTCACCACGGCGACGTAGAGCCGAAGACGATCGAGGCGGTGCTTGTCGCCGCTGCGGACGCGATAAGCGGCGCTCGTCCCGGCGCGAGAAGGGAAACCACCACCAACTACATAAAGAGACTTCAGAAGTTAGAGGAGATCTCGGGTAGCTTTAAGGGTGTGGACAAGTGCTACGCGATCCAGGCGGGCAGAGAAGTCAGGGTTATCGTTAAACCCGAACAGATCAGCGACGCCGACACCGCGTTCCTTGCAAAAGATATCGCGAAGAAGATAGAACAGGAAATGGAATATCCGGGGCAGATAAAAGTCAACGTCATAAGAGAGTGGCGCGCCACCGAATACGCAAAGTAAAAAGAAAAAGCACCCGAAAGGGTGCTTTTCATAAAAGCAATTCTTTTAAAAGAGTGGCGCTGGCGGTATTGGCTACGCCTTGGGAACTGATATGAAACAAAAAAAGAAATACCTGATTGCGCTAGAAGAGACGCGCAGTATCGTTGCGCTTATCGCAGGGATTCTCGTGTTCTGCTCCGCCTTCGCTTCCGTATTTATTATGGCAAGGAATTATAACGGCACGGGAATTCATCCTTTGCAATACTTTACGGTGTGGTCTAATATACTGTCGTCTATTGCAGCGACGTTTATGATTCCGTACGCGGTCGAGGGAATTAGGAAAAAACGCTTCTCACCGCCCCGCTGGATAGTTGTGCTTCAGTATTCGGGTGCAATCTGTCTTGCGATAACGATGGTAGCGGCACTCGCCTTAGTTCTTCCGACGCAAGGAAGTCAAGCGGTAACCGGAACGAACTTTTGGTTACATATCGTATCGCCCGTACTGACTATCGTTCTCTTTCAATGCGTAGAAACGGGGATAACCTTTTCGCGTAAGACGACTATTTTCACTCTCATACCGTACTGGGTGTATATGTTAGTTTATCTTGTTATGGTCGTTATCGTCGGCGAAGAAAACGGCGGTTGGACGGATTTTTACAGGACGAGAGCGTTCTGGCCCGCCTGGGTATCCGCAATTTTAATGCTGGCTATCGGCTTTGCGATTTCTCTGACGCTACGCCTTTTACACAACAAACGCGCGACGCAGTACTGGAAGCGCATCGCTCGGATGTGGAGTAAAGATCTTGAACCGACGGAACTGCTTATAGAAGCGTTCGGACTCGGACGTTACATCGGCAAACAATCTGACACCGCGGAACTCGTCGTCCCGTTAGACGTGTTTATAGTGATTGCACGGCAGTACGACGTTACGCTCGATAAGTTGACGAAAGCATACCTTAAGGGTGCGTTGGACTCTATTGAAGAAAGGGATATAAAATGACACAAGATCGTTTTTGGGCATACAAAGATACGATTGTCGAAATGGGGGAAGAAGGCTTTGCCTGTTTTTCGCTCCCGCATTTAATCTATCTGACGATTCTCTTTGCAGGAATCGTTCTCCTTACGATTTTATACAAAAAGTACAACGAGAAGAAACGCGACAATCTACGGAAGGGTATGGCGCTCTTTTTGATTCTGTCTGAAATCGGTAAGCAATGCGTCGTCGCTCTGACAGGCGCTCCATCCGTCGTGCATCTACCACTTCATATCTGCAGTTTTGCTGAATACACGATTCTTATCGACGCGTTTTGGCCGAACAACCGCTTTTTTAAGCCACTTCTTTGCTACGCGTTTCTACCTGCCGCGCTAATGGCGTTGCTGTTCCCTACCGTAACGATTTACCCGCCGATAAACTTTTACGTTATCCATCTATTCGTCATGCACGCAGTCATTGTCGCCTATATTATCGCACGTAACGTTGGTGGGGAAATCCGCATAAACTACGCTGGTATATGGGTGAGTACGGGCGCGATTCTCCTTTTGGCAATTCCGATATATTTTATTAACAATGCGTTTGGTACGAACTTTATGTTTCTGATGCGTCACAGCGAAAACCCCGCGCTTATGTTCATCTGGAATCTGTCTGGCGGAACAGGTGGTTTTGCCTATATTTTAGGACTTTCGGTGTTAGTTATTCTAATGTTCCATTTGGTCTTTGCCGTTTTCGTCGTCGCTCAAAAAATCGCGCACCGCAAAAAGAAAACCGAATAATTTTGTTTTTACATAAAAAAAAGCACCCTTGCGGGTGCTTTTTTTAACTGTTTATTTACTCAAGTATTCGTCTATCGCTTTTCCCGCGGTCTTGCCCGCGCCCATTGCGAGAATTACGGTAGCCGCGCCCGTAACCGCGTCTCCGCCGGCGTAAACCCCGTCTATCGACGTTTTGCCCGTTTCCTCTTCCACGACGATACCGCCGCGCTTATTTATCTCCAAGTTTTCGGTGGTGTTCTTGATAAGCGGATTCGGAGTCGTGCCTATTGCGACGATAACGCAGTCCGCGTCGATAACGTATTCCGAATTATCTATGGGGACGGGGCGACGTCTTCCGCTTGCGTCGGGTTCGCCGAGTTCCATTTTCTGACATTTAACGCCGTAAACCCAACCGTCCGCGTTAGAAAAGATCTCGAGCGGAGCGGAAAGAAACTCGAACTTGATGCCCTCTTCTTCGGCGTGTTCGACCTCTTCTTTTCTTGCCGGAAGTTCGGCTTTGGTGCGCCTGTATACGATAGTAACGTCCGCACCCAAGCGTTTTGCCGACCTTGCCGCGTCCATCGCGACGTTACCGCCGCCGAACACGACCGTCTTTTTCGCGTGGAAAATGGGGGTGGGGGAGTCGTTTTTATACGCCTTCATAAGGTTTATACGTGTTAAGAACTCGTTTGCGGAGTACACGCCGTTAGCGGACTCGCCGGGGATCTTCATAAAAGACGGAAGCCCCGCGCCCGAGCCGATAAACACCGCGTCGTACTCTTTTTTTATTTCGCCGACCGTAAGCGTCTTTCCGATAACGACGTTCGTTTTAAAGTCCACGCCGAGTCCTTTTAAGTTCGCGATCTCCTTTTTGACTATCTCTTTCGGCAGTCTGAATTCGGGGATACCGTAGGATAAAACTCCGCCGGCAAGGTGCATCGCCTCGAACACGGTTACCGCGTACCCTTTTTTAGCAAGATATCCTGCGCACGCAAGCCCCGAAGGACCCGAGCCTACGACGGCGACCTTTTTGCCGTTGGCTGGCGGTGGAGTTAAACTCTCGTTTGCGTGTTCTCTGTGGTAGTCCGCAACGAAACGCTCTAACCTGCCGATACCGACGCTTTCGCCTTTGATCGCGCGTATGCACTTGCTTTCGCACTGCGTCTCCTGCGGGCAGACTCTGCCGCACACCGCGGGAAGAAGGTTATCTTCGGTAATTATTCTGTAAGCCTCTTCGAATTCGCCGTTTGCGACCTTCTGTATAAAGAAGGGGATCTTAACACGAACGGGGCAACCCGAAACGCACGGCATATTCTTGCAGTTAAGACACCTTTGCGCTTCCGAGATCGCCTGTTCTTCGGTGTACCCCAAAGCGACTTCGTCGAAGTTTTTACTTCTCTTTTCGGGATCTTGCGTGGGCATAGGGTTTTTTACTAGCGACATATTCATATCAGTTTACCCCCTTAAAAAGGTTACAGGCGTATTCGTACCTTTCGCGCTCGCGCGGCTTGTAGGTCGCACCGCGTTTTAACGCCTCGTCGAAATCGACGAGATGCCCGTCGAAATCCGGCCCGTCAACGCATGCAAACTTCGTTTCACCTCCGACCGTAACTCTGCCACCGCCGCACATACCCGTGCCGTCGATC
>CAMPBJ010000003.1 GCA_946637575.1 uncultured Clostridia bacterium
TAAACTATCGACAAAATGTTTTATATAAACTTCTTTTTTTTCCGTGATCGCGGTAAGATTGAATTTATTATTATACTCTAAAAGAATTCCGTAGAATTTATCTAACTTTTTCTCCTGCTCTTCTGTTAGAATAATATTATACTTTTCAAAAATTTCGTTCATAAAAAAATTATATCATAGCGGAAAAAAATAAACAATGATTTTTTTATCAACTTTTTTTTTTGGGTTTTACGTTTATTATTTTTTTGCCGTGATTTTATGATTATTTTTTTAATTTCAGGATAAAATTATGAACATATAAAAATTTCGTCAACAAGTTATAAAGAAAGTTTTTAACTTTAAATCTTTCGTTAAAATAATATATTTTTTAAGTTATCAACTTATTATCGTACCTATACTAATAATACCACTTTTTAAAATTTAAATAATAAATAACCTTACAAAGTGAAACTGCGTACGGTTTAATTTTTTTAAAAGGCTTAAAGCCGTGCTTTATAGATAAAAATTCTTGATTTTTTCTTTAAAGTAATATATAATGTATAAGAATAGTTTTAAAAACTTGTTTGGAGAATATATGAAAGTTATTTGTGAAGGATTAGATCTTTCGGACGCGGTGCTTAAAGTAAGCAAAGCCCTGTCTTCGAGAACGACTAATCCCGTTTTAGAGGGAATAAAAATCACCGCCAAAGGAGATACTCTCACCCTTCTTGCGACCGACCTAGACTTAACTATCGAAAAGAAGATAAAAGCGGACGTTCTTATGGAAGGGGAAACGGTAGTCGTCGGAAAGTATTTTATCGACTTTATCAAAAAACTCGAGAACGAGCAAGTCGAACTTTCCCGTCTTTACGACGAACAATTAAACATAAAGTACGCGGATTCTGAAAGCGTTTTGCAGATCTTCCCCGTGGAAAACTATCCTTTGATAGACAAAAAGGAAGAAGGAAACAAATTTTCACTTTCCAAAAAAGATTTTAAGGAGATCGTCGAAAAAACTTGCTTTGCCTGTTCTTTGGACGATTCGAGACCTATTCTTAAAGGCTGCTTATTCGAGTCCAAAGGAAATATGTTAAACGTTGTTTCTCTCGACGGATTCAGGATGGCGATAGTTAAAAAAGAAGTTAAGTCCGAAAACGACTTTTCCGCGATAATCCCCGCAAGAGCGTTACAGGAGATGTCGAGACTTATCGAAAAAGAGGACGGAGACGTTATCGTAAACTTACAGAAAAATAAACTATTTGTAGAGATCGACAACACCGTTTTGATATCGAGACTTATTGAAGGGGAATTCGTAAAATACAACCATATTTTACCGAACAGTTTTGAAAATATCGTAACGGTAAATAAAAGCGCGCTTTTAAACAGTATCGAAAGAGCGTCGGTCGTTGCGAAAAACGATAGATACAACATAATAAGATTCGATATAAAAGAAAATATTATGACCGTTTCTTCTAAATCCGAAGTAGGTTCGGTTACCGAAAACGTCAATATCAACTTAAACGGAAAAGATATGTCGATAGCGTTCAACGGCAAATACCTTACGGATTATTTAAGAATATGTAACGACGAATTTATCAATTTTAAGTTAAATTCTTCGATAGATCCTTGCGTTATATCCCCCGTCGAAAAGGAAGACAACGTTTATCTCGTACTTCCGGTACGTATAAACGCTTAAAATCAAAAACAATATTTTATACGGGTAACCTTGCGTTATCTTAAAAGGAGTTAAAAATGAAACAAACTTACCAACCCAAAAAGAGACAGAGAAGTAAAGTACACGGGTTCAGAAAGAGAATGAAAACCCGTTCCGGAAAGAACGTGCTTAAAAGACGTAGAAACAAAGGCCGTCATAAACTTTCCGCTTAATCTTTTTAACTTATGGCAACCGATTATAGATTAAAAAAAGAGAAAGACTTTAATCTCGTTTTTAATAAAGGTAAACGGTTGTTTTCTTCCGCTTTAACTATGGTTTTTGTTCCGGCAAAAGAGTTAAAAGCGGGTTTTGCCGTAAGTAAAAAACACGGCGGAAGTGTAAAGAGAAACAAAATAAAAAGACTTCTTAGGGAGTCTTTCAGAAGTTTTCTTCCGAGCCTTTCGGGTCAAAACTTCTTTTTTGTTTTTATTCCGAAAATAAGGGACGAGTATTCCTTGGATATTTTTAAAAGCAATATGGAATATCTTCTTAAAAAAGGCGGTTTTATTTTAGATGCTTAAATTTGTAAGTATAAAACTTATACGGTTTTATCAAAAGTATTTATCTAAAAAGACCTGCCGCTTTATCCCGACTTGTTCGGAATACACTTTGGAGGCGATCTTAAAACACGGTTTTTTTATCGGCGTTGCGCTAGGGATTTGGCGGATACTCCGCTGCAACCCCTTCTCAAAAGGCGGATTCGATAAAGTTCCGGATAAGAAAAGCGTTCTTAAATGGGTTTATTAAAGGTACTTTTTCTATGGATATAATCAGTTTTGGCAGTTTTACTTTGGGCGAAACGGGCAACTGGATCGCCAACATTATAAGCTGGCTCGTCAACGGTACGTCGGTCGCCGTCGGAATCGTTTTGTTTACGCTTATTCTAAAAGCGATAACGCTACCTTTCGACGTTATGTCGAGGGTTTCGATGCGTAAAAACTCCCTTAAAATGGAAGAGATGCGTCCGGAACTCGAAAGACTTCAAAAACAGTACGCGGACGACAAGATGCTCTACAACCAAAAGATGCAGGCGCTCTATAAAAAGAACGGCTACTCTATGTGGGGCGCGTGCTTACCGACGATCCTTACGCTAGTCATCTTTATCGTCGCAATAAACGGTTTCACCACCTATTCGCAATATAAAAACCGCGAGTATTTTTACGAAATGACGAACGCTTATAACAACGTCGTTTACGCGGGCTTCGAGATCGACGGTGAGTACCTTTCGCGTGACGCGGAGGGAAAACTTAAAGTCGACGACACGAAGGTCTTATCTCTTTTAAGCGAAGAAGAAGGGTTTGACGCGGAAGTAGAAAAGGAAGTAAATAACGTAACCTTGGTGATAAAGAGAACCGAAAACACGGGCAACACCATCGATTTATCCTTACACACCGCAAACGGTTACGTAAACTATATCCGTACGTATCTAAAAAGCGGGGATTCCGTTCAGTTTTCCGGTAATCCGAGGTATACGATTATCGCGGAAAAATTAGAAAATTCCGCTGATAATCCAAACCCCCTTGCGAGCGAGGAAAATAACTATCTTAAAACCGAGAAAGGCAAAACTTATTCCGAGTACGTGGACGGCGGAACGTTCAACGCGAACGACTTTATTAAAGATATAAGAAGATTTATGTCCGCGACGCAGTATAGAAAAACGCAGGCGTCTTTCCTTTGGGTAAAGAGTATCTGGGCGACAGACTCTCCCATGGCGCACCCTGTTGCGGAAAAGGCGCAGACCATTAACCAGAGAGGTAGTTGCGAGTGTAACGGAGAGGCGATAACTTATCTTACCGAAGAAAACTACGCAGAACTTACCTACAAGTTGGGCGAAGAAAAGGCAGCGCCGAACGGTTACTTTATTTTAGTCATCTTAACGGCGTTATCTTCACTTTTGATGCAACTTGTAACGAGCAAGAGTCAAAAAGCGCAGATGGAACTTCAGACGGTGGACGGTCAGGGCGCGCAGACGCAGAAGATGATGACCTGGCTTATGCCGATCATGATGGCGGTGTTCGCGTTCGTCTATACCGCGGCGTTCTCGATCTACATTATTTTAAGTTCTTTGATAAGCGTTGCCACAACCCTTATTACAAACTATTTTGTCGGAAAGAAGTTCGATAAAATAAAGACGGCGAAGGCGTCCGCCCCCGTTCGCGGTAGGATCTACGTTAAAAAAGAAGAGCCGAAAAAGAACGAAAAGAAAAAAGAAGAACCTAAAAAAGTTGACTTTTTGAACAGCGAAAGAGAGAATAGAAGAATAAGAAAAGGAAAATAATAATTTAAAATAGTTTAGGAGATTTAGGAGAAAATGCAGTTTACAGGCAAATCCGTGGAGGAAGCGGTAAAGAAAGGGTTAGAAGAACTGTCTTTAACCGAAGACGACGCTCATATAGTCGTTCTCGAAGAGGCGGTAAAGGGACTTTTCGGCAGGATCAAAAAAGAAGCGGTAGTCGAGATCACCGTAAAAGAAAAGAAAAAAGAAAAGCCCGCGAAAAAAGAAAAAGCGGAAAAGGAAGAGTTTTCGATAGACTCCGCAAACGACACGGTGGAGTTCGTTCAGGCGATTTTGGATAAGTTGTCTTTTGTTGCGAAAGCGACGTTAAAGGAAGAAGATCCATTAACCATCGAGATAATCGCCGAAAACCCCGCGGAAGTTTTAGGAAGAAAGGGCGAAAGTTTGGACGCTTTGCAGACCTTGGCGAGCGCAAGATACAACTTAAACAAAAAAGAATACAAAAAGGTAGTCGTCGACTGCGAAAATTACAGGGCAAGAAGAGAAGATACGCTTGTCGCCCTTGCTCACAGGTTAGAGGCGAAAGCCACAGAAACCAGAAGAGAAGTTATATTAGAACCGATGAGTCCGTTTGAAAGAAGAATTATTCACACCGCGCTCTCTAATAGCGAAACGGTAACGACGCGTAGCGACGGACAAGAACCGAACAGGTACGTCGTCATCGTTCCGAACGATAAGGACGAATTCTCTCGCCCCTACAACGCCGGAAGAAATAAAGGAAGAAACGGCGACAGGGACAGAAAAGGCGGAAGGAATAATTTTAGAGGAAACGGCAGAAACGGCAGAGGAAACGGAAGAAAACCGAGCGGTTTTACCGAAGAGAGAAAGAAAAAACCGTCCGGATTCGGAACTTACTTAGGAAACAGCCTTAAAGGCGAGTAAGAATATGAAAATAAGATTAAACGAAAACGAAGAGATAGTCAAAACCATAAAAGAAGGGTTAGAAAGAACGGGCGGATACTGTCCTTGCAGATTAAAGAGAACCGAAGAATACAAGTGCATGTGCAAGGAATTCAAAGATCAGATAGCCGATCCGAACTTCGAGGGCTATTGTCATTGCAGATTATATTATAAGGAGAAATAAAAATGGAAGTTATATTAAGCGGCGCAAACTTTACCGAAGAAGTTTTAGAGAGCGATATTCCGGTCCTTGTCGACTTTTGGGCGACCTGGTGCGGACCTTGCAAAATGCTTTCCCCCATCGTCGAAAAACTTGCCGAAGAGTTGGACGGTAAGGTTAAAATAGGCAAGGTCAACGTAGACGACGAACAGGAACTCGCGATAAACTACAACGTCGAAGTTATTCCGACGCTTATTCTCTTTAAAAACGGCAAGGAAGTAAAACGCACCGCGGGTTACTTTGAAAAAGAAGAGATAATCGCAAACTTCGGTTTATAAAAGGGTTTTTAAGAAGGTTACGCGGTCGCGGGGACGGAGAGAAACCGTCAATGAGGAAAGTCCGAGCGTTTTAGAAACAGGGTGCCGGAGAAATTCCGGTGAAGGCGACTTTAAGGAAAGTGCAACAGAAATAAACCGCCTATTTTTAGGTAAGGATGGAAAGGTGCGGTAAGAGCGCACCGCCCTTTCGGTAACGAAAGGGGCAAATGTAAACCCCACCCGACGCAAGATTGACAAGACGTCTTACACGGGAGTTTCACCAAGACGTCTTACTAAAATATCGCTGGGGGACGGCGGAGACGCCGTTCGTAGATAAATGACCGCGCACGACAGAACTCGGCTTATCGACCTTCTTAAAATATACGTGCCGACAAAGGTAATTCCTTTGTCGGCACAATCATTTTTAAAGTGAAAAAAAAGAGTGCGGGATCTATCCGCACTCCTTTTTATTTATTTTGTTATTTTCCCAAGGCGACCATTAAAACCGCGATATCCGCAGGGGATACGCCGGATATTCTTCCCGCTTGCCCCAAGTTTTCGGGTTTTATTCTGTCGAGTTTCTGCCTTGCCTCTAACCTTAACCCCTTTATACTTAAATAGTCGAAGTCTTTCGGTATCGCCCTTTCTTCTAACTTTTTCGCTTTTTCGATCTCTTGCAGGGCTTTATCCAAATACCCTTCGTACTTTGCGTCCGTTTCGAGCGTTTCGACGATCGCGGGCGAAATGCCCGAAAACCCGCCGAGCGTAGATATGATCTTCTTTAAGGGTATTCCCCTTTTAATAAGGTCAGAAACGGAGAGCGCGCAGTTCGGCTTTGAAAACCCGAATTCCGCGAGAAGTTCTTCGGTCTCCGAAGGCTTTTTTAGGGTTTTAAGTTCTTCTTTTCCTTTCAAGTACTGCTTTTTTCTGTCTAAATACCTTGCGTATCTGTCGTCTTTTAAAAGTCCCGCCGCTCTGCCCTTTTCTGCAAGTCTGAAATCCGGATTATCCTGACGGAGAACGATACGATACTCCGCGCGCGAAGTCATCATACGGTAAGGTTCGTTCGTGCCTTTGGTAACGAGATCGTCGATCAAAACGCCGATATACCCTTCGTCGCGCCCTATATAAAGCGGATCTTTCCCGCGGAGTTTTAAGGACGCGTTGATCCCGGCGACAAGCCCTTGCGCCGCAGCCTCTTCGTACCCCGAAGTGCCGTTTATCTGCCCTGCGGTGAAGAGCCCTTCTATTTTCTTAAATTCGAGAGACGGATAAAGATCCAAAGAATCGATACAGTCGTACTCGATAGCGTACGCGTAGCGCATTATTTCGCAATGTTCTAATCCCTTTACCGTACGGTACATCGCCTTTTGAACGTCGTGCGGAAGGGAAGACGACATGCCCTGAACGTAGATCTCGTTAGTGTCCGCCCCTTCGGGTTCTAAAAAGAGTTGGTGGCGGTCTTTATCCGAAAACCTTACCACTTTATCTTCGATCGACGGGCAGTATCTCGGGCCCGTGCCGTGAATAACGCCGGCATAGAGCGGCGAACGGTGAAGGTTTTGCCTTATTATTTCGTGCGTTTTCTCGTTCGTGTAGGTAAGATAGCACGGCGTTTGCTTTTCGGGGAGCGCGTCCGTCATGATCGAAAAAGGATAAATATCCGTTTCGCCGTTTTGTATTTCGAGTTCCGAAAAGTCGATAGTCCGCTTATCTATCCTTGCGGGCGTACCCGTCTTAAACCGACGGACGGAAAAGCCGAGATCGATAAGGTTTTTCGTTAAAAAATTCGCAGGAGAAAACCCGTTCGGGCCGGTATCTCTTCTCCACTCGCCCGCAATTACGCTTGCGTTAAGATATACCCCTGTCGCTACGACTACGGCTCTGCACGAAAGCACGCCGCCGAACGCGGTCTTTACCCCCGTTACTCTTCCGTTTTCCGTTAAGATCTCCACCGCCTCGCCTTGAAGTATTTTAAGGTTTTCGGTGTTCTCCAAAGTCGATTTCATTAAGCGGTGATACAGATTTTTATCTTCCTGACCGCGAAGGGACTGAACAGCCGAACCTTTCCCGCGGTTTAGCATACGGATCTGCAAAAGCGCGCGGTCCGCACACACGCCCATTTCGCCGCCGAGCGCGTCTATTTCACGGACGATCTGCCCCTTCGCCGTTCCACCGATGGACGGATTGCACGGCATAAAGGCTATGCTGTCCAGATTTAAGGTTAGCATAGCCGTTTTTAATCCCGTACGGGAGAGAGCAAGCGCGGCTTCTACCCCCGCGTGCCCCGCGCCGATAACTACGGCGTCAAATTGTCCTTCCGAAAAGTCCTGCATTTTTATTCTTTTAAAAGCATCTTTTTTATGTCGTTTATTTCGGTTGCAAGTCTTCTGTTTACTTTTATTTCTTCCGCGATCTTATCGCGCGTGTAAACCATCGTGGAGTGATCCCTCCCGCCCATCTGCTCGCCGACGGTGATAAGAGGAATACCCGAAAGCATGTCCGTGATAAGGTAAACGCAGACTTGCCTTGGCTCGACGAACTCTTTGTTTCTCTTCTTCCCGAGCATGTCCGCCTTGCTTATTTTATAGAAGTTGCACACGCAGTTGATGATATCGTCCATCTGGAGTTCTTCGACGTTTCCGCCCGTGGACTCTTTAAGCGCCTCTTTTACAAGTTCGACGGTTATGGGCTTTTCGTGAAGTTTGCTTGCGAGAATAACTTTCGTAAGTTTTCCGATGAGCGAACGGATATCTTCGTCGCCCCCTTCCGCAATATAGGCTAAAACGCGCATATCGACGAGGCATTTCTGCTCTTCGCTCTTCTTCCTTAAAATCGCGATACGCGTCTCTAAATCCGGCGGCTGAACGTCCGCAAGAAGTCCGCCTTCGAAACGGGAACGGAGTCTGTCTTCTAAAACTTCTATTTCCTTGGGCGGTCTGTCGCTTGCAAGCACCACCTGCTTGTTTTGCATTATAAGTTCGTTAAAGGTGTGGAAAAACTCGGTCTGCGTCTGCGTTTTCTTTGACAAAAACTGCACGTCGTCGATTAAGAGTATATCGACGCCGCGGAAGGTTTTTCTGAACCCCTCGGGCGTGAGTTTGCCTTTTGAAAGGCTTTCCACCATTTGGTTGGTAAACTGTTCGCAGGTAGAGTAAAGAACCTTTAAGGACGGATTCTGGCGGCGGATATGGTTTGCGATCGCCATTAAAATGTGCGTTTTCCCAAGTCCCGTTCCGCCGTAGATAAATAAGGGGTTATACGATTCGCCGGGGTGATCGGCAACCGCTTTTGCCGCGGCGTAAATAAATTCGTTGGAAGGTCCTACCACGAAAGACTCGAAGGTGAACTTCGGGTTGATGGGCGAACCGTGCGCGGTCGCGTCCTCGTCGGAATCTCTTACCATGGCAAGGTATTCTTCTCTCGACTTAGCGTCGTAGACTACGAAATCGTCTATCTCGCGGTTACTCTTTTTTAAGGCTTCTTTTATATTTTTTGCCAAAGGATTTCTCCCTACGGTGTCCGCAAGGATCTTGCCCTGTGCCAAAAGAACGAGTTTATTTCCGACTATATCCACGGGAGTAAGCGTAGTAATGAAGGTTTCGTAAGATATAGACGTAACCGTCTTTTCAAGTTCGGGTAGCGTCGTTTTCCACAAAATCTCGTAACTTTCCATCGTTTTTTCCTTTTTTGTTGCTTTTAGGTAAAAAATATTATACAATAAAACAGGAATAAAAAAAAGCGAAAACGACGCTTTTTTTAAAATTTTAAAAAAGTTATGAACATCGAGTCGCTTTCTTTAAAAAACTTCCGCAATTACAGGGAAGAAAATATTTCCTTTTTTAACGGAATAAACGTTCTTGCCGGCGCGAACGCGCAGGGAAAAACCAACGCCGCCGAGGCGATATTTTTTCTTTGCACCGGATACTCTCCGCGCGCAAACAAGGATAAACTCGTTATCCTTCACGGCGAAGAGTCGGCGGTGATCGAGGGCGTCGCGAACTCCGTTTACGGAAAGGTGAGCGTTAAAATCGAGTTCTTTACGAACGACAAAAAGAACGTGTACGTAAACGGAATAAAGGTGCTGCGTATCGGCGAGATATTCGGCAATATCCACAGCGTGTTCTTCAACCCGCAGGAACTTAAACTCGTGCAGGAAAGCCCGGAGGATCGGAGACGGTTTATGAACGTCTCCCTTTCCCAGATGAGCAAGGCGTATTTTTACGCGCTTATAAAGTACAACAAGATCTTATCCCAAAGAAACAACCTGCTTAAAAACCCCGACCTTTCGCTGATAAAAGAGACTCTGCCTATCTGGGACGAGCAACTTTGTAAAGAGGCGGGAAAGATCATCGCAAAAAGGAACGAGTTTTTGGAAAAACTCTCCCCCGTCGCAGAAAGTAAGCAAAGCGGCTTGACCGGCGGGAAAGAGACGCTGAAAATGAAAACCGAAAGCGGTTACTACGGTTCGGAAGAGGATATTGCGTACGCCTTAAAAGAAGATCTGAAAACGGGCTTGGAACGGGATATTCGGCTCGGATTTACGGGGATAGGTCCGCATAGGGACGACATAAAGTTTATATTAAACGGCACGGACGCAAGAGTGTTCGGAAGCCAAGGTCAGCAACGTACCGTCGCGCTTTCCGTAAAACTTGCCGAAACCGAGATCTTTAAGGAAAAGTTCGGCGAGTACCCCATACTCATTTTAGACGACGTCTTATCCGAACTCGATAAGGACAGAAAAAAAAGGCTCGTTTCCCTTACCCGAAGTATACAGACCGTATACACCGCGACCGACTTTTCGAGAACGCTGTTTAAGGGTTTGGATTACAGGCAGATAAGCGTTGAAAGCGGTAAGATAAAGAGCGTTAAAGATTATTTGGCAAAGTAAAGAAAATAAAAAAATCGGCGAAAGAACTTTCGCCGATTTTTGTTTTTAAAGATATCAGTCGAGCAAATAACCCTTTTTAACGAGAATAGGTAAGAATATTCCGGTAAGAAGGGCGGGGATTAAAAACAGGAAGGATACCGCGAACTCTATGTAGCCGATAGTTACGAAAGTCGCCCCGTTGACGTTTTTGCCGAGTCCAAAAAGGATAGACAAAACAAGACCTGCGACGAACACGACAAAAGAAAGCGAAGTCAACACGATCGTCTTTACTTTTCCGGGTTTTTTAGTGAGAACGCCAAGATGTAAAAGCCCGACGATAAGCGTCGCGACGGTGATCCCCGCGAATAAGAAAAGATAAGGCGTGGGCTTTTCTTCCGTTCTGTAAACCATACCGTCTTTCACGATAGAGCCGAAAAGGATAAAGAAGAATAAGCAGACTGCGCTTATTACAACGCAGAGTATTGCATTTATGCGAGCGATTTTTTTCATTTAGTCCCCCAGTAACGCATTAAAACGTTCTAGTTTATTTTACTCTAATACATATAGTTTGTCAAGAAAAAGTTTTAATTTTCCGTATAACCTTCCCGATAGTGCGCATAATACTATTGTCGGGCAAAACCCGAAAAAAAAGGGAGAGTTATGAAGAATACTAAAAACGTTAAGTCTACTAAAGACAAGACCACAAAGACTACGAAAAACTGCAAGTAATTTTGCGGTTAAAGAGCAAGGCTTCTAATTGACCTTAAAGAAAAAAGGGGTGAAAACTCACCCCTTTTTCTTTTTTTAGTTATCTTACCCCTATTCTCGTAGCGACCGCCTTTCCCGAAAGCAGGTCTTTAACGGAGTTTTCGGCAGAACCTATAATCACTTTTGTGCCTATCTTTACCGCCTCTTTAACGTATTCGAGTTTTGCCTTTGCTCCGTTCGCGCCCTTTCTCGACGCGCCTTCGCAGAACTTTTCCGTTTCGGTGATATTGTCAAGCACCTCAAAAACGTCTTTCCCCGAGATTTCGCGGATAAGAGAAGACGGATCGTCTTTATCGCGGTAGATCCCGTTCGTGCCGGTTAAAATAAGCAAGGTCTTCGCTTTAAGAAGGCAGGCGATCTGCGCCGCCGTCTCGTCGTTATCCACGCACTCGACCACCTTTTTATGCTCGTTTTTAAGAGACTGTATCTCGAACTTTCTGCTCTCTTCGGTACTTACCGCGTCGTTGTAATTTATTATAGGTATGGCGTTTTGCGCCACCGCGCGGAGCAAGGTTTTTTTCAGGTGTTCGCGCTTTTCTTCGTCGTTAAAGTGCTGGTGTTCGACAAGAACCTGACGGATAGAATACGCGGGATCGACGAACTTTCTGTACGTCTCCATCAAAATCGACTGACCTTGTGCCGCGTAGTCGGTCTTTAACTCTTCTTCCGTGCCTTCCGCTTCTTTTCCGTTACGCTTTATGTAGTCCAGTCTTCCCGTTTCCGCCGCGCCCGAAGTTACCCAGACGTAGCCGGGTTTAAGTTCCGCGGATAAGCGCGCGATCTTGGTGTAATCTAAAATATTGCTCGCCTTGTCGATAAGCGCCATCGAGCCTATCTTTCCGACGAGTTCTACGTCGAATTTCATTTTTATCTCCTTAACTTAATGGTATTATAGTATAATTTTGCAAAAAATTCAACAAAATGGTATTGTTTTTATTTTTTTTGGAAAAACTTAAATAAAAAAGGAGACCAAAATGGAGTTTAAGGACAGTAAAACAAGACAGAATCTTTTGACCGCGTATCTTCGCGAGAGCGGGGCGTTCAACGAGTATTCTTTCTACGCCATGCAGGCGAAGACCGAAAGATTAGAAAAGGTGGCGAACACGTTTTTAACCTTTGCTCAAAACGAGCAAGCGCACGCAAAAGTGCTTTTTAAGTTTTGGCACGGGATCGGCGAAACGAAAGACAACTTAAAGGACGCAATGGATTTAGAAAACTACGAACGCACGGTGATGTACGCCGAGTTTTCCAAGATCGCTAAAAAAGAAGGGTTTACGAATATCGCAAAAACTTTGGACCTTATCGCCAAGGTCGAAGGCAGTCACGAACAGCAGTATAAAACGCTGATGGAAGAACTTAAAGGCAAAACGATGTTTAAGGAAAAGGAAACGGTCGGCTGGAAGTGCTTAAACTGCGGACATATCCACTACGGCAAACAACCGCCCGAAACCTGCCCGCTATGTAACCACCCGAGAACGTATTTTACAAAAATGCCGAACGAACAAAACTAAAATAACAGAAAAACGCCCGACGGAAACCGTCGGGCGCGTTTATTTTTAAATCTAAACCCTATTTAGAGAGTTCTTCTAAAGTAGTTTTATAAACGTCGTATATTTTTAGGAAATCTTCTTCTGGGATATGCTCGTTCGGGGCGTGGATCGATCTTACCGTTCCAGGCAACTCAGGTCCGAACGCGCAACCGCGAGCGAACGCGCGCGCGAACGTGCTGCCGCGTTGTGCGATGGGCTGTGCAGACGTTTCGCCCGTCGCCTTTCTGTAAGCGTCGAGTAAAACGTTCAAAAACCAGTCTTCTTTTCCTAAATACTGCGTATCGTGGCGAACGGTAAGTTTATAAGGCACGCCGAACTTGTCGATAATATCCGTCGCGGTCTTAAAGGTAAACGGCGCGGGAACGCGCAAATCGCAGGTAAGTTTAACGCCCGCGTTATCTTCGCGGACGAGCCCCGCGGAAAGTGAAATAAAGCCCTGTTCGTTTTCGGTCTTAAAGAGCCCGAACTTATCGCGGAACACGCAGTCGATAATATTTTCAAGGTCTTCGCCGCGCTCCGCCATATACGAAAAGAGCGGCAGGATCGCGTTCTTGCCCGTTTCGGGACGAGAGCCGTGCGCGGACACGCCGTAACTTTTTATCACGCCGTTATCGAAGGACAGCCCGTATTTTTCTAAAAGAGCGAAGTCGGGATCTTTTACTTCCTTCACTTCCGCATAGCCGCAGACGGCGTTGACCACCGTTCCGCCTTTTAAGTCCGTAAAGTATTTTAACTTCGGGAGCGAAAACTCCACTTCGCCCATACCCTTTTCGGAATAGACCACGGGGAAGTCGCCGTCGGGCGAGAACCCGTATTCGGGAAGGGCGACGTGTTCTTTAAGATAATCTATATCCTTCCAGCCGGTCTCCTCGTTAGTGCCGACGATAAAGCGGAACTTTTTCTTGGGCATAACCCCTTCGTCTTTTAATTCCTTTAACGCGTACAGGCATAAAAGCGACGGGCCCTTGTCGTCCATAATTCCGCGGCCTATCAGCATTCCGTCCTTTCTCGTCAGTTCGTAGGGCGGAGAGTTCCACCCGTCCCCTTCGGGGACGACGTCCAGATGCCCTATGATGCCGATCTCCATACCCTCGCCGAAAGTAACTTCTCCGGCATAACCGTCGTACTCTTTGGTGCTAAACCCCATGCGTTTTGCAATGGACAAAAACAGGTCCAACGCTTTTTTTGGACCTTTTCCGAAAGGCGCGTTCGTTTCGGGCGTTCCCAAAACGCTTTTAACGGCGATAAGGTCTTTTAAGTCGTTTAAAAATGCTTCGTAATTTTTCATTTATACGCTCCCAAACAAATTTAATATTATTTTATCACAAATTGTGCGTAAAGTATTCTTTCCTGAAAAAATAATCACCGAAAATTTTGTTTTTCTGCGAAAATATGGTACAATAGCACTATGGACGAAAGAAATCTGCACGGCGGGCACAGAGAAAGACTTAAAGAAAGACTGAAAGCTTTTCCTGAATCGCTCTCCGATCACGAATTGTTAGAAGCGCTTATGTTTTACTCGATACCGAGAAAGGATACGAACGCGATCGCGCACGCGCTTTTAAATTCTTTCGGCGACTTAAAGAAAACCCTTTCCGCAAAAGAAAAGGAACTTACCTTTATCGACGGAGTCGGCGAGAACACGGCGACGCTTTTTGCTATCGTTTCCGAGATGGCGAGGCGCATACGGAACTCTGAAAGTTCGGGAAAAACTTACATAGGGTTTAAGGACTTTAAGGAAGAAGTCGTCGCGTTCTTCAAGGGAAAAGAATTAAAAGAAGAGTTTCTTATCATAATGCTGGACAAAAACAGCAGAAAGATCGCGCAGGTTTCTTTTACGAGCGACGAGCGGAACGAAGTGTTTGCGGACACGTCGAAACTCAACGATCTGTTTTTAAGGTATTCCCCGAAGTTTTTAGTGCTTGCGCACAACCACCCGAGCGGCGACGTAATGCCGAGCGAAAGCGACAGGGACGCAACGAACAAAGTCGCGCTGTTTGCAACTCTCCACGGCGCGAAGGTTTCGGATCATATTATCGTTTCGGGCGATAAAACTTACAGTTTCTTTCAGGAGAACGAACTTAAAGGCGGATTTACCGACAAAGATATCAATAAAATGATTAGTAATATCAAGGAGTGATCTATTATGGCAAAAGTGAGGACGCGTTTTGCGCCAAGCCCCACGGGGTATCTTCACATCGGCGGTTTAAGAACCGCGCTTTACGGCTACCTTTACGCTAAAAAACACGGCGGCGACTTTATTTTAAGAATAGAAGACACGGACACCGCAAGGTACGTGGACGGATCTGTTCAGATCATCTACGACACGTTGCGCGATTCGGGTATTATGTACGACGAAGGTCCGGACGTCGGCGGAAATTACGGACCGTATATCCAGAGCGAAAGAAAGGATCTTTACTTAAAGTACGCAAAAGAACTTATCGAAAAAGGCGGAGCGTACTACTGTTTTTGCGACAAAGAAAGGATAGAAAGCCTAAAAGACGAAGACGGCAATCTTCGTTACGACAAACATTGTCTTAAACTTAAGAAAGAAGAGATCGAAAAAAACCTTGCCGAAGGAAGACCTTACGTTATAAGGCAAAATATCCCCGAGCACGGCGTCGGAACGTACCACGATTTGGTGTACGGCGACATTTCGGTGGACTATAAGGACATAGAAGACGGCATTTTAATAAAGAGCGACGGTATGCCGACGTATAACTTTGCAAACGTTGTGGACGATCACCTTATGGGGATAACGCACGTTATTCGCGGAACGGAGTACCTTTCTTCTACGCCGAAGTACAATTTAATGTACGACGCGTTCGGTTGGGAACGCCCCGAATATATCCACCTTCCCCCCATTATGAAAGACGCGCAGCACAAACTGTCCAAGCGTAACGGAGACGCGAGTTACGAAGACTTCGTGAAAAAGGGTTTCGTTAAGGAGTCGATCGTTAACTATATCGCGCTTTTGGGGTGGAGTCCTAAAACGAACACCGAAAAGATGAGTTTAAAAGAACTCACCGAGAACTTTTCGTTAGACGGCATCAACAAATCCCCTTCCATTTTCGACGAAACCAAGATGCGCTGGCTTTCAGGCGAATATATAAAGGAAATGGACGAACAAAAATTCAAGGAACTTGCCTTGCCGTTTTTGAAAGCGAGCAAGGTTTACGGAAAGTACGACGAAGATAAACTTTTGTCTTTGGTAAGAACCCGTATCCAGATATTCAGCGAGATCCCCGAAAAACTCGACTTTTTGGAAGAGTTCGGAGAATATGACCGCGCGCTTTTTGTAAACGAAAAGCAAAAATCGAGCGAGGAACTTGCTAAAAACGTTTTGCCGAAGATAAAGGAAAGATTAGAGAGTATAACCGACTGGACGAACGCGGAACTGTTCGCCGCGCTGGTCGGTCTTTCCGCGGAACTCGAAATAAAGAAACAAGCGGTGCTTTGGATATCGAGGATCGCGATCACGGGCAAGAGCGCGACCGCAGGCGGCGCGACGGAGATCGCCGAACTTTTGGGAAAAGAAGAGACCTTAAAGCGCATCGACTTTTCGATAGATCTTTTAGGAAGATAAATCTTTTAATATAAGTAAAGTAAACGCAGGCGGACGGGCAAAATTGCCCGTCCGCCTGCGTTATATTAAAAACCCTTAACCCGCAAGATTTCCGCGTTCGGCAAACGGGTTGGTTTCCGAAAGGTACACGCTTATCCCCTTTGCGATGTTTTCCGCCATTTTGTAGACGAAACCTAATCTTGTCAGGTTAAACAGGTCGTAGTTTTGCGCGGACTTCGGGGCGACGACTCCGATAACGCTTATATCCCCGATTTTACCGAGTTTTTTATCCACGCCAAGCCCGGGGCGAAGCCCGCCGTTCTCGATTTTTATAAGCCCTACGTCGTTTTTATCCCCCACCGCGGCGTCAACCGCTATAAGGAAGTTTTCCGGGTGCGTTTTTTTAACGTAGTTTTTTGCGTAAACTATTTCCTTTGCGGTTACGGGGGTGGATAAAGTTCCGTAAACGTAACAAGGAACGTTCATTTTTTTAAGCATCGTTCCGACAAGCGGACCTAAACTGTCGCCCAAAACCAAATCGCTTCCGATACAGATAACCGTTGCGATCTTCCCTTTCGGCGCGAAGTTTTTTATGGAATCTCTTATTCCGAAAGCGGTGTACGGGTTTTCGGACGTGAAAGAATATACGTCGTTCATTTTAATTTCCTTTTCGTTTTTACATTATTATTGACCGTAAGCGCGGCTTTTATACTTTGTTTACTGTTGCAAAACCTTTTAGGATATGTTAAAATAAAGTAAAGCGGAACACCGCATTACAGAGGATATTATGAATACGTTACTATTATCTATAAGCGGCAGCACCATCGTAACTTTGGTGGCGATAGGAATCATCGCTCTTTTTGCGATCGTCGGAACGGTTGTCGGCTTTGCCAAGACGTTTATAAAGACTTTCGGCACGATCTTCGCGATAATCCTTGCGATAGTTCTTTGCTCAAAAGTGGCGACTTTGTTTGAAAACTGGTTCGGCATGATCTCGTTTTTCTCGGGCAAGATGTCTGCACTTGTGGACAACATTTTCGGCACGGAAGTAACGAGCCTTACCCTTTCGGAAGTTGCGGCGGATAATACGCTTATCACTTCGTCCAACAGGGTTTCGGTACTCTTTGCGAACATCATTTTAAGAGTTATCGACAGCGGCGCGCCGGAGACGGCGACAGTCGGAAGCGTCCTTGCAGAAACTTTCGGATATTACGTTTCGATAATCATCTGCGCCGTCGCGATCTTTATTATCGTTAAGATCATCTTTTGGATCATCGGAAAAATCATCGGCAAACTCCACAAGTTTAAGCCGTTCGGCGTGGTCGACCGTTTATTAGGGTTTGCGCTAGGGTTAATCCAAGGTCTTCTTTGGGTTCAGATTTTAAGCGCGGTCATCGGCTTTATCCCGATCGGATTTTTCCAGCAAGTCTCGGGCTATATCTCGGAGTCCGGTTTTATAACCTTCGTAAACAAAGTCAACGTTATCGGCTGGATAAAGTCCGCGTTCTCCGAAGTCAACGTCGCAGATTTCGTCAAAAACGCCCTTTCAAAAGG
>CAMPBJ010000004.1 GCA_946637575.1 uncultured Clostridia bacterium
GTCTTTTTAAGACGACTTGCGATAGACAGGGTCAATAAAAAGGGGATAAGAACTAACGCCGAAACCGCGATAGGTAAGGAGTTTTTCTTAAAGTACGACGAAGAAGAGGGCGTTTTTACCATAAAGGTAAACGGCATAACTTACGGCGTAAGATCCGAAACCGACGGCGAACTTAAAGACGGCGGGAAAGTTTTGGTTACAGGTTTAGAGGGAAATAAATATATTGTAAAGGAGATAGAATAAATGTCACCTATTTTAGTAGTTTTGATCGTACTTGCGGTAGTGGTGTTTTTTATCATCGTGCTTTCCGTAAGAATCGTAAGGCAATCGACCGCGGTCGTTATCGAAAGACTCGGTAAGTTTCACAGGCTCTTAAACACGGGCATACACTTTATCGTTCCGTTTATCGACAGGGCGGTCGGCGGACCGATAAGTTTAAAAGAGAGAGTCGCGGACTTCGCTCCGCAACCCGTTATCACGAAAGATAACGTTACGATGCAGATAGACACCGTAGTGTACTTTCAGGTAACCGACGCGAAACTTTTTACTTACGGCGTTGAAAATCCGATAAGGGCTATCGAAAACCTTACCGCGACGACGCTGCGTAACCTCGTCGGCGAATTAGAACTCGACGGCACGCTTACGTCGAGAGATACCGTAAACTCCAAGATGCGCATCATTTTGGACGAAGCGACAGACCCCTGGGGAATAAAGATAAACCGCGTCGAGTTAAAGAACATACTTCCCCCGAAAGACATACAGCAGGCGATGGAAAAGCAGATGCGCGCCGAACGTGAAAGGAGAGAGGCGATCTTAAAAGCGGAAGGTGAAAAGCGCAGTAACATTTTGGTCGCCGAAGGTGAAAAGGAATCTATGATACTTCGCGCGGAAGCAAAAAAAGCCGCGATGATCGCGGAGGCGGAAGGTCAGGCGCAGGCGATAAAGATGATAAACGACGCGAACCCCAACCCCGCTTATTTAACGCTCAAAGGGTACGAGGCGTTAAAAGTCCTTGCGGACGGCAACGCCACGAAGATCGTAGTTCCGAGCGAAATACAGAACGTTACGGGACTTTTGGCAAGTCTTAAAAGCGTTGTGGAAAAGGACGAAGAAAAAAAATAAAAGGATAAACTCTTTCGGGCGCAATTTTTTGCGCCCGATTTTACTGAAATGCTTGAATTCAAAAGACTTGACGGCACAGAACCGTTTTTGAAAGAATACTTTAATCTAGCGAACGAAAAAATCTGCGATCTTTCGGTAGGCGTTCGCTTTATGTGGCGGAACGATTATAAGGTGGACTACGCTTTTTATAACGACACGCTTATATTAAAAGAAAACAACGGAAAACTAAAAGACGGGTTCTATTTTCCGATAGGAAAGGACGTTTCTTCCGCGCTCGATAAAATCGAAGAATACGCGTTAAAGAAGAGAATACCGCTTACTTTTTGTTACCTTAGCGAGGAAAAAGCGGAGTTTTTATCCCGAAGATATGAAAAGTCCGTTTCGGAATACGACAGGGACTGGAGCGATTATATCTACGACGCGGAAAGTTTCAAATCGTTTTCGGGGAAAAAGTACAGCGGACAGCGAAACCATATAAACAAGTTTAAAAAAAATTATCCCGACTACGTTTTTAGGGAACTGAAAAGCGAAGATACGGGGACGATGCTTGCCTTTTTAGAAGAGCATAAAAACACGGTCGAAAACTGGGACGACGAAAAAAAAGAAGAAGAAAAACTGACCGCCGACTACGTTGAAAACGCGTTTTCGTTAAAGCAGAAGGCGGGCGGAATATTCGTGGAAAATAAACTTGTAGGCATGTCGATAGGCGAGATAATAGGCGACACGCTTATAGTACATATCGAAAAGGCGCTTAAAAGTTACGAGGGGATATACCCAACCCTTGCAAACGCGTTCGCGAACGCCTTTTCGGAGAACGCAAAGTATATAAACCGCGAAGAAGACTGCGGCGAAGAGGGGCTAAGGATATCCAAAACGCAGTATCACCCGATCGAGATCAGAAACAAGTACGTTTTAAGAGCGGAAACGGAAGAAAACGCGGTGGCGGGTATCGAAAGTTTTAGCGCGGACGACCTTACGGTCGCAACGATAAAGAAAGAAGATTCGCCCTCCTATTTTGCGCTGTATACGGACGAAACGGTAAATAAGTTTTACGGCTACGATTATAGGCAGGACTTAAAGGGAGAGCCTACCGAAGAATATTTTTACGAGTTTCAGGAAGGGTTAAAGAAAAGCGAGGGGGAGTACTCCTTCGCGGTGAAAAGAAAAGACGAGTTTTTAGGCGAAATAGTAGCCTACGATTTTAAGTACGACGGCTCTTGCGCGATAGGTTTCAGGTTTTTTAAAGAATACTGGGGAACGGGCGTTGCGACGAAGACCGTTACGGCTACGGTGAAAAAATTAAAAGAAGTCGGCGTAAAAATCGTCCGCGCGTGGGCAAAAAAAGAAAACGCGCGGTCTATCCGACTTCTTCTAAAAACGGGGTTTAATAAAACGCGCGAAGACGACGAGTTTTTCTACTACGAAACGGAGTAAAATATGGCGTATGAAGTAAAAAAGGACGAAAGCGGAAAACTTGCCGTGTTTAAGGACGGCAAGTATATCGGCGCGGTCGCGGAAAACGGCGATCACGGGCGAAGAAGTAATTCGCCGCTATATAGCGTGCTTTTCGGTACGGCGACGGAAGAAGAGTTAAACGTCGCGAAAAAGATATTAGGGAACGACAGCGCCGTTGTTATGAAACTCTTAACGGACGGCGGCAAAGAAAAAGAGATCGAAAACTTTCTTGAAAACTATTTGGGGAAGAGCGAAACGCTCGTTAAAACGGGGGACGGGGTGTTTTCTATCGTAAAGACGGTGAGAGATTCGGAAGAAAAAAACTCGCCCGAGATTTTTGCGGAAATACTGTCGCAAGCCTTTTTGGAAGAGTTCGGGGAAAGCGTTAAGATCGGACTCGGTTCTATCGTAAAGGACGCGGAAGGGCTTGCCGAGTCGAACGCGCAAAGCGATACCGCGTTGCGTTTAGCCGAAAAAAAGCACGCGGAAGGCAACGTGTTTTCGTATAAAAACTTCGTTTTAACCAAGGTCGCGGCGGAGATGACGAAAGAAGAGGCGAAAACGCTGCTGTATTCGATAATGTGCGGAAAATCGCTCGATATTTTTCAAAACGCGGAACTTCTTAAAACCGCAAAGACTTTTTTAAAGTGTAACCTTTCTTTAAGCGAGACGGCAAGAAAACTGTTTTTGCACCGCAATACGCTCTCATATAGGTTAAGGATAATAGAACGCGTGACGGGGCTTGATATAAAGGACTTTAAGGGGGCTTCGGTGTTTAACTTTGCGGTTGAACTTTTCGACAGATTAAACGAAAAGGAAGACTAAACCGCGTTACCGCTCTCAAAATAACTATTCAAAGTCGCAACGACCGTAAGGTCGGCGACTTTTTTTATGGGCGAAAACGCGTCGGGTTTTATAACGCCCGCACTTTCTCCGCCTTTGCCGAACCCCATAAAGCCTTCTATGATCGGCAAAACGCTTTTTAAGTCGAAAGAAGAGAGCGTTTTTCCAAGATCGAAAGAGTTTTCGGAAAGTTTGGACAAAAAAGCGGATATTCCGTCCGACTTTCCGTCTAAAAAAATATCGAGTATCGCTTTTAGGATTTCCATAACATTATATAATATGCTCCGCATAATATAATATTGAAAAAAGTCAAGGAGTTTTTATGCGAGATTTTAAGGATTTTAAGGGCGACGGCAAGGGGAAAGAGAGCGTCGGGGGTACGGATTTCGTGTACAAAATGGCAGAAAAGTTCAACGGCAGAAGCCCCGCGGAACTTTACGGCGCGGTGATCGAAGAGGCGAAAAAAAGAAAGAAAGCGGGAACTCTTTCAAATCAGGAGATAGACGCGTTCTATTCTGCGTTAGCGCCGATTTTGGACGACGAAAAGAAAAAGATGCTCCAAAAGGTGATAGAAAAACTGAAAAAAATCTAACGCCTTTTTATGCTCTTTACCGCCGAAAGAAAGGTTTCGATATCCCGTCTGCCGTTCTGTACGGCAAGACTTACGCGGACAAGCCCGCCCTCCGTCGTGTTTAAGAGTCTGTGATAAAGCGGCGCGCAATGAAGTCCTGCCCTTACGGCGATATCGTACTTTTCGTTTAAAATATCCGCGATCTCAAAAGACGAGAACCCGTCCACCGAGAACGCGACGATTCCCGCGGGGTTAGGCTCGGAGTAGACCTTAAACGCTTTTTCGTTTTTAAGTTCGTCGATAATTTTCGCGCTTGCGCCATTAAGATACTCCGAAAACTCCGCGATATGCGAAAACGCGTACTTCGCGCCGACGGAAAGCGACGCGATCGCGGGTAAGTTAAGCGTTCCGGATTCAAGCCTTTCGGGGTACTCTTCCGGCTGCTTTAACGAAAAAGAATTAGTACCCGTCCCCCCGAAAAGCAAGGGCGAAACTTCGGTTTTTTCGTCGAACGACAAAACCCCGCTCCCCATAATGCCGCAAAGACCTTTATGCCCCGCGAAAGCGAGCATATTTATCCCGTTTGAAAGCGACAGTTTAACGTGTCCGCCGCCTTGCGCTCCGTCCACGAGATATTTTACGTTTAAGGGCTGCAAAAACTCTCCGATTTTCTTTACCGGCAGCGTCTTTCCCGTAACGTTTGAAACCGCGGTCGTTACGACGAGGTAGGTTTTATCCGTGATTTTTTCCTTTATCGCGGAAAGAATATCCTTATCCGCGGACTCCTCTACTATATCGAGCGAAATAACGCCGTTTTCTTTTAAAAAGTGCAACGGGCGGAGAACGGAATTATGTTCGTAAGCGGTGGTTATGACGTGCCCGCCGCGTTTTACCGTGCCGAAGATCGCAAGGTTTAACGCTTCCGTGCAATTTTTGGTGAAAATAACGCGTTCTTCCGTGCAGTTCAGTTCTTTTGCGAAAGTTTCGCGCGCGGAATAGACGATGCGTTCCCCGGCGAGCGAAAGCCTGTGTCCGCTCCTCCCGGGGTTTGCCGAAAGGTGGCGCATCACGGTCTCGGCGTATTCTAAAGATTCGTTCGGCTTAAAACCGCCCGTCGCGGCGTTATCTAAATATATCATAGCACCTCCGTAACAAAAAGAAATAAATAAGACATAATATATTTTATAGGCAGTTTTGCGCGAATATTCCGCGTAAGACTTTACGAAGGAGAAAATATGGATTACGTCGTGATAGCGTCGCGCACCAGAACGGGCGCGATCAAGATATCGAAAATAATGCTTAGCGCGGGCGTCGAAAACAAGGTGATAAACACCCCGAAAGAAGCGGGGGTGGGTTGCGGACTTTCGGTCGCGATCAGGGAGCGGGACTACAAAAAAGCAAGAATCGCTTTATACCCGTACGCGGGCGAATCGGGGTACGCTTTCTTTTCGGTAAAGGAAAGTTTCGGCAAAAGAACCGTAAAGCGAATTTAACTTAAAAACACTTGCGCACGGGCTTTTTTCGTGGTAAGATTATTCTATCTATGGATAGAAAGACCGCAAAAGAAATCGTCGGTATTTTAAGCGAAAACTTTAAGGACGTACCGGCATTAAAATTCAAAAGCGAATACGAACTTCTGGTCGCGGTGATACTCTCCGCGCAATGCACGGACGAACGGGTAAACAAAGTTACCGCCGAACTGTTCAAGGAATTCAATACCCCCGAAAAGATGATAACGCTTTCCGCCGAAGAACTCGGCAAAAAGATCTACTCCTGCGGGTTTTACAGGACGAAAGCGGAACATATTCTGTCCGCCTCAAAAGATATAATCGAGCGGTTCGGGGGCAAAGTTCCGAACGAAAAAGAAGATCTTATGACGCTTGCGGGGGTTGGCAGAAAGACTGCGAACGTGGTGTACTCCGTGGCGTTTAAGGGCGACGCCATCGCGGTGGACACGCATGTTTTCAGGGTAAGTAACAGGATCGGGCTCGTGAACGAAAAGGACGTTTTTAAAACCGAGCAGTCGCTTATGGAGATATTAGATAAAAAAGACTGGTCGAGAGCGCACCACTTTTTGATATACCTTGGCAGAAGTTACTGTAAGGCGGGAAAGCCCGACTGCGAAAACTGCCCCATAGGCAAACTTTGCGAAAAGAAAATAAAGGTAAAATAGATGTTTATAGACAGAGCGAAAATAACCATAAAAGCGGGAGACGGCGGATCGGGGATCACGTCCTTTATTCACTACAAGGGTAAAGTGGGCGGCGGACCTGACGGCGGAGACGGCGGAAAAGGCGGCGATATAATATTTGTCGCGGACAAGCACTTATCCACGCTTGCGGATTATTACTATAAAACGAAGTTTTTCGCCGAAAACGGATCTAACGGCGAGCCGAAGGAGTGTTTCGGCAAGTCCGGGAAAGACCTTGTGCTTAAAGTTCCGCTCGGCACGGTGATAAGAGATAGGGAAACGGGGCTTATAATCGCGGACATGTTCTACGACGGTATGAAAAAGACCGTGCTTTTCGGCGGAGAAGGCGGAAAGGGGAACGCGAGATTTAAAAACGCGAGAAGACACGCCCCCCATTTTTCGCAGACGGGCGAGAAGACCGACAGTAAACAAGTTCTGCTCGAATTAAAGAGCATCGCGGACGTGGGGCTCGTTGGGTTTCCGAACGTCGGAAAGTCCACGCTTTTAGGTAAACTTACCAACGCGAAACCGAAGATAGCGAACTATCACTTTACCACTCTTTCCCCGAACCTCGGCGTTTGCACTTATTACGACGATCAGTTCGTGATCGCGGATATACCGGGGCTTATCGAGGGCGCGTCGGACGGCGCGGGGCTCGGTACGGAGTTTTTACGGCATATCGAAAGAACGCGTATGCTCGTTCACGTCGTCGACGTTTCGGGCGTAGAGGGGAGAGATCCTTACGAAGACTACAAAAAGATAAACGCCGAACTTAAAAAATACGGAAAAGAAGTTTACGGGTTAAAGCAGATCGTAGTTTTAAATAAGACGGATATCGCCGGCGCGGAAGAGAAAGCAAAAGAGTTTAAAAAGAAACTCCGCGGAAAGCACGAAGTTGTCGAAATGTCCGCAATAACAGGCGCGAATATCGACGAACTTAAAGGGAAGATTGTCGAAGTCTTAAAGACCTTGCCCCCCTTAAAACCGTTGGAGTACGAAGAGTTCGAGTACAAAAAACCCGAAAAGTTAGAGTACGAGATTTTAAAGGAAGGCGAGACCTTCGTTATCGTCGGAACGCTCGTGGACGTTTTAAAGCGCAACGTCGTTATGGACGATATGCAGTCGCTTGCCTACCTTCACAAAGTCCTTCGCGACAGGGGGATAATAAAAGAATTGCGGGAAATGGGCGCGACAGAAAAATCGACGATCATCATCGGTGGCGAAGCGTTCGAGTTATTAGATTAAAAGGAGAAAGTAAAAATGAAAATTGTATTGTTTGGCGATTCTATCACGGATATGTCGAGAAACAGAACTGATCCGTGGCACAGCGTCCACTCTTTGGGCGACGGGTACGCGTTTATCTTGGGGAGCGAACTGTCTAAAATCGATCCGTACGGATTCGAACTTTATAACAGAGGTATTTCGGGAAACCGCGTCGTAGATCTTTACGCAAGGGTAAAGGCGGACGTGTGGAATATAGAGCCGGATGTTTTAAGTATTCTCATCGGCGTTAACGACATCTGGCACGAACTTGATTATCAAAACGGCGTGGATATCGAAAGATACGAAAAGATTTACTCGATGCTTATAGAGGACACGAAAAAGGTCTTACCGAACGTTAAGATCATGCTTTTAGAACCCTTCTTTTTAAGGGGAACGGCGACGGATGAACACTACGACTTTTTCTTGCAGGTAAAGGATTATGCGAAAGTCGTAAAGCGTCTTGCGGAAAAGTACGACCTTCCCTTTATTCCGTTACAGGAAAAGTTTGACGAGGTAGCAAAAAAGCACGAAGACACGACGCCTTATCTTTCGGACGGCATCCACCCGAACATCGCCGGAGCGACGCTTATTGCAGACGAGTGGATGAAATGTTTTAAAAAGGAGATTTTAAAATAATGCTTACGAGCAAACAGAGAGCAAATCTTCGTTCGCTTGCGCAGAAAATCGAACCCGTGGCGCAGTTCGGAAAGCAGGGACTTACCGAAAATTTTACCGACGGGCTTGCCCTTGCCATCGAAAAGAGAGAACTTATTAAAGTTACCGTCCTTGAAAATTCGGGATATAGCCCCAAAGAGGCGGGGGTTTTGATCGCGGACGCGCTTAACGCGGAATTCGTCTGCGCGACGGGTAGAAAACTCGTGTTCTATAAGAGAAGTTACAGAACGGACGTAGAGCATATAGAAGTTTAACCGTCTTTTCCGAAGACGCGGCAAAGCAGGGCGGAAAGGATAAATGCCGTTCCGAACGCAAGGTAGTACGTTTTTATCGGAACGAAGAACGAAAAAGAAAGAAAGAACAAGCCGTAGAGCAGAAAACTCACGGCTTTCTTTTTATATAGCGGCAAAATTAGGAGCGTTTTTTTCTTCTTTTCGGGAACGATAACTTCTTTTGGGAAAAGATTTGCGGCTTTCATATCCGAAAAGACTTCCTTTCCGTCTTTTAAGGTAATTTTTCCGAACTTTCCGAAAAACGCCCTTTCGTTTTCCGAAAAGTTTTCGGAAAGAACGGTTACGCCGTCTTTATATCTTGCGAGCGCGCGTAAAATTTTACCCTTGTCTTTTTCCGAAAAGGAAAAAAGCGGAAGGATCGCGCGGGTTTTTTCAAGTTCGATAACGTCGCCGTTTATTTTCGCGCCGCCGTTTTTATTTTTGTAAAGCGGGTAAAAAAACTCCGCCTGTTTTTCTTCTTTCAAAGCGGCAAGGTTTATCATCGCGCTCTCGTACTTTTGTTTTTCGAGTTTTCCGTCCACCGATCTTGCTCTTTTTTTGTTCGCCGCCCTGTAAAACAATACGCCCGAAATTATCGCAAGCGAAACTGAAATGATTAAAGAAAACGGGTACGGGGTAAAATAGTATAAAAACACCGAAAGAATTATAAAGGACGAAAAAGACAGAAAGACCGTGTCCGAAATAATGGAAAAACCTGTTCTCATATAGGCATAGTATTGACCGAAAGTAAAGAAATTAGACGGTAAAGCGGTTGATTTTATCCGTAAATTGTGCGATAATAGGAGCGTGAAGAGAGTAGGAATATTCGGCGGAACTTTCGATCCCGCGCACAACGAACACGTAAATCTTGCAAAATCGGCGATAGAAGAACTTTCGCTCGATAGTCTTTACGTAGTTCCGACCTTTATTCCGCCGCATAAAAAGAGTCTTACGCCGGCGGCGGACAGGCTTGCTATGGCGAAGATAGCGTTTTTTGACTTAAAAAAGGTAACGGTCAGCGACGTCGAAATAAAAAGGGAAGGGAAGAGTTACACTTATTTCACCGTGGAAGAGATAAAAAAAGAGAATAAGGACGCGGAACTTTTTTTACTTGTCGGCACGGATATGCTTTGCGACTTTTTCACCTGGAAAAATCCCGAAAGAATACTTTTAAACTGCACGCTCGTCTGTGCGGGAAGAAAAGGGGAAACCGTTCCCGACGGATTTAGGGAAGAGTTTATAAAAAGGTTCGGCAAAGATTATCGCACTCTTAACTTTTCGGGAAAAGAAGTGTCTTCTACAAAAATCCGCGCGCTGATCTCTCTTGGGCTTTCCGCAAGCGAATATATTCCGAAAGCCGAAGAAGAGTATATTAAAGAGCAAGGGCTATACTCTGATAAGTATTCGGACTACGTAAAAGAAAAACTTCCCGAAAAGCGAAAGATTCACACAGTCGGCGTTATCGAAAGCGCGGTAAAACTTGCAAAACGCGTGGGAGTGGACGTCGAAAAGGCGCGGATAACCGCAACGCTTCACGACTGCGCAAAGTATGAAAGAAAAGAAGACTATCCGAACTTTTCTATGCCCGAAAGCGTTCCCCCGCCCGTCGAACACGCGTTTCTGGGGGCGTATATTGCGGAACACGTTTTGGGCGTAGAAGACGAAGAGATAATAAACGCCGTGCGCTATCACACTTCGGGAAGAGCGAAAATGACCGATCTTGAAAAGGTGATCTTCGTTGCGGATATGATAGAAGAAAACAGGGTTTACGACGGAGTGGAAAGGTTAAGAGAGGCCGTGGAAAAGGACTTTAACAGCGGATTTTTACTCTGTCTTAAAGAAGAAACCGAACACATAATCAAAAAGAAAGGGCCGATATACGAAAAGACGATAGAGGCGTTCAATTACTACGTTAAAGGAGAATAAAATGGAATCCGAAAAACTTGCCGAAAGCATTTGCACGCTTTTAAAAGACCATAAGGCGATAGACGTTTGCATGATAAACGTAAAAGAAAAAACTTCGCTTGCCGATTACTTTGTGATAGCGGGCGGAAACAGTATCACCCACACGAAAGCGCTCGTAGGACATATCGAGGAGATGACCGAAAAGGAGGGCGTGTCGCCTAAAAGACGCGAAGGCGTCAGGGAAGGAAGATGGGCGGTTTTAGATTACGGCGAAGTTATCGTTCACATCTTCAACGACGAAACGAGGCTCTTTTATCACTTGGAGTCGCTTTGGGACGACGGCACGAACGTAAAGAAGTTTTAAGTTTTTTTGACGTAGATCCTGTCGATCTCTTCGGGGTCTATTTCGATACTCTTAAAAGAAGGTTGCGGTCGGGGTTTTTTAACGCGCGGCTTTTTGGGTTTTTGCTTTTTTAAAAGGACTTTCAGCGCGAGAAAGACCGCGCGGATCCCCGCGCCTAAAATAAAAGAGAGTAAAAACAGCACCAGAACGGACAGAATCCCCGTCGACAACGGGATAGATTCGATATTCACGCAGGTATTATATAGAGTAATAAAAAGCGGAAAATGATAACGTTTGTCGCGTAATGAAAGATTTTGATACTTAAAACGCTTTACAACGTATCGTCAAAATGATAGAATAAAGAAAATCGAATAAAAATCTTTGGGGCGGAGTGCAATTCTCCACCGGCAGTATAGTCTGCAAGCCTTACGGCACGATTCGGTGCAATTCCGAAGCCGACGGTATAGTCCGGATGGGAAAAGATTTGTTTTTTTATTTTCGCCCCGAAAAGAAGGGGTTTTTTTATGCAAAAAATATCTATGACTAAAAAACTCGTGGGAACGGCGATGTTTTCCGCACTCTCATTTGCCGTCTCCTTTTTGGAGTTTTCGGTCTTTCCTTCCGCGGCTTTTTTAAAACTCGACTTTTCGCTCGTGTTCGTTCTGCTTTCGGGCTTCGCGTTCGGACCGCTCTTCGGGATAACGACCGCGGGGGTAAAGGAACTTTTGTGTTTTATCACGAAGAGTTCTACGGGCGGCATCGGGGAACTTGCAAACTTTTTGGTCGCGCTCGGGTTTATACTTATCCCGACTATAACTTACAGGTTCAAAAAGGGGATAGGCACGGTCGTTTTAACTCTCTTTTTGGGTAGCCTTGCCGAGATCGTCGTCGCGCTTTTAACAAACAGGTTTATCAACTTTCCGCTCTTTATGGGGGATCGGGCAGGCGAGTATTTTGAAAAACTCTGGTACTTTGTCGTGCTGTTCAACCTGATAAAGACCGTCGCGGTTTCGGTTATCACCGTCGCGCTCTATAAGCGCGTTTCGTGGCTAATAAAGAAAATCTGATTTACAAAAGCGCGTAAATGCGGTAGAATATAGATATGGAATATATATCGAAGAGCGCGAAAGAAACCGAAAAGATCGCGTTCGAGTTTGCAAAGACCTTAAAAAAAGGGGACACCGTGCTTTTATCCGGAGATCTGGGCGCGGGAAAGACCGAGTTTACAAAAGGGATCTGCAAGTTTTTTAACATAACTAACGTAACCAGTCCTACGTACGCTTACTTAAACGTGTACGGCGACTTTATTTATCACTTCGATTTTTACAGGCTGTCTTCGGAAGAAGACGCGGAGACGCTCGGTCTTGCCGACTATTTTTCGGGGGATAATATTTCGATAGTCGAGTGGGGCGAGAACGTAAAGGGGATACTTCCCGACGGGGCAAAGACGGTGAAGATAGAAAAGACGGGCGAAACGGAGCGAAAGATCACGTTATGAATTATCTTGCGATAGATACGAGCGGTAAACATCTTACCGTGATAGTAAAGGCGAACGGAAAGGAGTACAAGACCTTTATCGGAGACGACAAGGTGAAACACTCCGAAAACCTGATGTTTGAGACCGAAAAACTTTTTACCGCCGCGAACGTGAGCGGGAAAGATTTGGATTTTATTTCGGTCGTCGTCGGCGCGGGTTCTTTTACGGGGATCAGGATAGGCATATCCACCGTAAAGGCGTTGTGCTTTGCCGAAAACAAACCCTTTTTATCAATAACCTCTTTCGACACTATTGCATATAATAAGTCGAAAGGAAAAGTTATGGCCGTCATTTCAGCGGGGCACGGCGGATTTTACGCCTGCGGTTACGACGGGGGAAAAATCTCTTTTCCGCCCCGCTTTTTACTAAAAGACGAACTTTCTACCTATAAAAACGAATACGAATTTTTAAGCGCCGAACCTATCCCCGATTTTCAGACGGAGATAGTTTCCGTGTGCGACGGGCTTATGAACGCGACCGAAAAAAAGGCGGATAAAATATCGACCGACCTTTCTACCTTAAAACCGCTGTATTTACGAAAGAGTCAGGCGGAAGAGGGAAGACCGTGAGAGCGATAGAGAGAAAGGACGTAAAACTTCTTGTCATCGCAAGGGAAAGTTTTCCCGACGCGTGGAACGAGGAAATGCTTTCTTCCGCGTTCGACGGCGGAAGGTTCTTCGGCTTTATTGAAGAACGGGAAGAAGGCTTTTCTTTCGTTACTTTTTCGCTCTCTATTGATACCGCGGATATAGAAGACGTGTTCACTTCCGAAAGTTTAAGGCGGCGGGGAATAGCAAAAGCGCTCCTTTTGCGCGCGCTGACCTTTATAAAAGAAAAGGGGAAGGGAAGAGTTCTTTTGGAAGTAAACGAAAAGAACGCGCCCGCTATCGCGCTTTATACTTCTTTGGGATTTAGAAAGATTGCCGTAAGAAAGAACTACTATTCTTCGGGCGACGCGCTCGTTTTGGAAAAGGAGTTATAAAAAATAGAAGTTTTCGTTCCGAGATCTTCTACGAAAGATAAACCCCCGTTACTTTTATTGCACGGGTATTTATCGAACAAAGAAAGTTTTAACGCCATTAGATTTAACCTTTCGCGTTCCTTTTCGCTTTACTCTTTCGACTTTAAGGGGTTCGGCGAAAACGCGGAGATGGAATATCCTTACTCCTTGTCCGACTACGCGGACGAAGTTAAAGACTTCTGTAAGAGTAAAAACCTTACCCGTCCTTTCGTTTTGGCGCACTCGTTCGGCGCACGGGTGGTGTTTAAGATCGCAAAAGAGCGCCCCGACTTTTTTTCAAAAGTCGTTCTCGTAGGTCCTGCGGGGATAAAGCCGAGGTTTTCGCTTAAAAAAGCGGTAAAAAAGAAAACTTTCGACTTTCTAAAAAGATTTGTAAAAAGGGAAAAACTTTCGGCATTTTACTCGAAAGATTATATATCTCTTTCGCCGATTATGAAAAAGAGTTTCGTTCTGGTAACGCGCGAAAATTTGGACGAAGGCATAAAAAGGTTAAGCGTTCCGACGCTTATTTTAGTCGGCAAAAGGGATAAGGAAACACCCGTTTATATGGGCAGAAAACTTAATAAGATGATAAAAAACAGCGAACTTAAAGTTTTGCGCGGCGCGGGGCATTTCGCCTTTTTAGACCGACCGAAACAGGTTTGCGAGTATATAACGGAGTTTTGTAAAGAATAATGTTTCCCGTAGGTTTAGACAATTTCGGCGTACTCTTTTCGGGGTACTATATTATCTTTTACTTCGGCATTTCGATCGCGAACGCCGTCTTTTTGTATTTTTCTTCGGGAAAGAGCCTGCTTTCGCTACAACAAAGCGGGTACAAGAACAAACGGTACTTAAAGTGGCTGGTCCACCCGGATACGCCGTATCTTTCCCGTCTTATGCTCTTATGTCTTTTGGGGTTTTTATTCTTCTGTCTTCTCTCGGTCTGCTTTTCGTCGGTCGCGTTTCCCGTCGGGGGCGCGTACGTCGGCTTTGCGTCTTACGTTCTTTTTACGGGTATGTATATAAACTCCGAAAGAACGGTCAACGCCAAAGTTCCGCTGAATAAAACGCACAGGTTAAAAAGGCTTTCCGTAACTTTCGGGATCCTTCTGTTTGCGGCAACTTTCGGACTTTTGGTGCTTTCGGATCTTATCGCCTACGCCTCGGGCAGCGAGATAGTCGGCATGGTAAGGTATTCGCTTATCTGCGTTCTGCCTATCCTTTGCCCGTATATCCTGCTTCTTGCGAATTCGATAAACTATCCTTCGGAGCGCGCGATTACAAAAAAATACGTTAAGAGGACGACCGAAAAATTAGACCGCTCTAACGTTATAAAGATCGGCGTTACCGGAAGTTTCGGGAAAACGAGCGTAAAGGAGATATTAAAAACCGTTCTTTCGCAAAAGTACAGAGTTTTAGCGACGGACGGTTCTTATAACACCCCCGTCGGCATTGCGCTGTCCGTAAAAAAACTCGACAGCACGCACGACGTGTTTATCGCGGAGATGGGCGCAAGAAATAAAGGCGATATAAAAGAACTCTCCGAAATAGTAAAACCGTCCATCGCGCTGCTTACTGGCATAAACAGTCAGCATTTAGAGAGTTTTAAGACGATAGAAAACACAATGAGCACGAAGTTCGAACTTATCGAAAGCCTCGGTAAAAACGGAACGGCGTTTTTTTCCTCGGATAACGACGGCGCGGTGGAACTTTATAAAAAAGCAAACTGCGAAAAGTACCTTGCCGGCATAAATAAGGAAAACGCCGAAGTGTACGCCGAAAACATTAAAACGAGCGAAAGGGGAACGGAATTCACGCTCGCCTTTTCGTCGGGCGAAAAGATAGACTGCGTTACCACGCTTTTAGGTCGCCACAGCGTATCTAACGTCTGTCTTGCCGCCGCGGCGGCAAGGAGGATCGGACTTTCCCCCGAAGAGATCCGCGACGGGATCGCGCGCGTAACTTCGGTCGGGCATAGGTTAGAACTCGTGCCGAACAATAAAAATATCGTCATAATCGACGACAGTTATAACTCGAACGAAGACGGAGCGAGGTCCGCTATGGAAGTTTTAGACGGGTTTAACGGCAGAAAGATCGTTTTAACGCCGGGGCTTGTCGAACTCGGGAAGAGAGAGAACGTCGCAAACTACGAGTTCGGAAAGACGCTCTCAAGTCACGCGGATAAGGTCGTCGTCATCGGCAGGCACAACGCCGAAATGCTTATTAAAGGGCTTTTGGACGGCGGTATGAAAAAGGAAGACGTGTCCTTTGCGAAAACGTTAAACAAGGGCAACGAACTATTAAACGCGATGCTTAAAGAAGGGGACGTCGTTCTGTTTGAAAACGATCTGCCCGACAATTACAGTTAAAAAGAATTAAACGAAAAGAAAAACTTAAAACACCAAAGCGGACTAATTTTGCGGAGGTGTTTTTTTATGAAAAAAATTGCGGTTTTCTTCGGCGGGAAGTCTTTAGAGCACGACGTTTCGGTGATAACGGGGGTCCTTACCTTAAACTCGGTAAAGGGAAAGTACGAGCCCGTGCCTATCTTCGTTTCGCGGGATGGGGTGTTTTATACGGGCGAAGAACTCTTCGACATAGGGTTTTTTAGAGACGGAGTTATGACAAAAAAACTTACGCCCGTCACTTTGATCCCCGGCGACAACAGGTTGTACGCTATAAAAAAGAACAAGTTGAAACCGCTCTTTTCCATATCGTGCGCGGTGAACTGTATGCACGGCGAAAACGGGGAAGACGGGGTGATATCCGCGCTCTTAAAACTATCCGGCATTGCCTTCTGTTCGCCCAAAATGTTCGCGTCCTCGGTGTGTATGGATAAGGGGTTTTTAAAAACTTATCTTAACGGACTTAAAATAAAGACGGTAAAAGGAGTCGTTTTAGACGCGGTTTCGGGCGCGGAAGAGAAAATAAAAGGGCTTTCCTTCCCGCTTATTTTAAAACCGTGCAACGCCGGTTCTTCCATAGGGATCGAGATGGCGAGAAAAAAAGAAGAGGTTATCCCCGCTCTTCTTCGGGCGATGAAATACGACGGCAGAGTGCTCGTAGAAGAGTTTATCGAAAACGCGACCGAAATAAACTGCGCCGCGTTTAAGGGAAAGGAAGGGAAAATCTACGTTTCGCTCTGCGAAAAGCCGAAAAAAAGCGGAGATCTTCTGTCGTTTTCGGATAAGTACGAAAACGGCTCGCGCGAGTTCCCTGCTAAAATCGACGACGCGCTGTCCGAGAAAATACGCAAGATCACCGAGAAAATATACTTGGGGTTAGACGCGTCGGGCGTGATCCGCGTGGATTTTCTCGTAAAAGACGGCGCGGCTATCGTAAACGAAGTGAACGCCGTTCCGGGTTCGCTCGCCTACTATCTTTTCGCGGATACTCCGGAGGGACTTTCGGATATGCTTTCGGAGATGATAGAAAGGGCGGAACTCGAATTTTCAAAAGAGTCCACCAAGATAAAGAGTTTTAAGTCTGGTATTCTTTCCGGTTTGGGCGCAAAAGGCGGGAAACGCTTGTAATAATTTTTTGGTTGTGTTACAATATACCAAAGAAAAACACGGAGAAGTTATGGAAAAAATCAAGATGAAAACCCCGCTCGTCGAAATGGACGGGGACGAGATGACGAGAGTTTTATGGGCGTGGATAAAAGAGATTTTAATTTGTCCGTTCGTTGACCTTAAAACCGAGTACTACGATCTGGGACTTAAAAACAGAGACTTTACGATGGATAAGGTTACCGAAGAGTCCGCGCTTGCCACCAAAAAGTACGGCGTCGCCGTAAAATGCGCGACGATAACTCCAAACTATCAACGCGTGGAAGAGTATAACTTAAAAGAAATGTGGAAAAGTCCGAACGGAACTATCCGCGCTATTTTAGACGGCACGGTGTTCCGTTCGCCCATCATCGTGGACGGTATAAAACCGTATATCCCGACCTGGAAAAAGCCGATCGTCATCGCAAGACACGCTTACGGCGACATCTATAAAGCGGTGGACGGCAAGGCGGGTAAGGGAAAGGCGGAACTTTCGTTCATCAACGAAAAAGGCGAACGCGAAGTAAAGGAAGTTTTCGACTTTAAAGACGGAGGCGTGGTTCTTGCCATGCATAACACGAAAAAGAGTATCGAAAGTTTCGCTCGTTCCTGCTTTAACTACGCCTACGGGGTAGGTCTTCCGCTCTGGTTTTCCACAAAAGACACCATAAGCAAGATCTACGACGGGGAGTTTAAGGCGATATTTAACAGGATCTACGAGGAAGAATATAAGGAAAAGTTCGAAAAAGCCGGCTTGGAGTATATGTACACCTTAATAGACGACGTGGTCGCGCGGATCATACGATCTGAGGGCGGGGTCGTTTGGGCGTGCAAAAATTACGACGGCGACGTTATG
>CAMPBJ010000005.1 GCA_946637575.1 uncultured Clostridia bacterium
AGAGTGGGCGCTTTTAAACTTCTTTATATCCGAACACTTAAAGGACGGGTACGAGTTTATCCTTCCCCCGCACCAACTCTCGTATAACTGCGGTTTAGGCGCGGGGCAGTTCCCCAAGTTTTCGGACGAAGTTTACTGGCTAGACTGCGACGAGGACAGAAAGAAAAACCGTTTTATGCTGCCGACGGCGGAGACCGCGCTCGTAAACATGTTCGCGGGAGAGATACTCGAAGAGGATAAACTTCCCTTAAAGTTCTTCGCTTACACCCCCTGTTACCGCAAAGAAGCCGGCTCTTACCGTGCGGAAGAACGCGGCATGATACGCGGACATCAGTTTAACAAGGTCGAAATGGTACAGTACGCGCACCCCGAACACTCCAAAGAGGCGTTCGAGGAACTCGTAAACAAAGCCGCGTCCCTTATGGAAAAGTTGGGACTTCACTTCAGAGTTTCAAAACTCGCCGCGGGCGACTGCTCGGCGTCCATGGCGCGCACCTACGATATCGAAGTGTGGATCCCGTCGATGCAGATATATAAGGAAGTTTCGTCCGTTTCCAACGCGAACGACTATCAGGCAAGGAGAAACAACACGAAGTTCAAAAACTCCAAGACCGGAAAGAACGAATTCGTCCACACCTTAAACGGCTCGGGACTTGCGACTTCGCGCGTGTTCCCCGCGATAATCGAACAGTATCAGAACGAGGACGGTTCTATCACGATCCCCGAAGTACTGCGCCCGTTTATGAACGGACAGGAAGTAATAAGATAGTAAAAAAAATGAATCGGCGGAAGGAAACTTCCGCCTTTTTCTTTTTAAAAGCGAACTTTTTCGATTTGACAAAGCAAATCAAATACTGTATAATAATCGCGCTATGCTAATTAACGACGAGGAAACGCGTATTCAGAAAATCGAGATAGACGAAAATACCAACGAACCGTCTATCGTCGTATTAAAAGAAAGCGAAATTCCGACCGAAAATCTTAAAAAGAACAAAAAAGAACTGCCCGAAGTGGTGTTGAAACACCCGAAACAGATCAGAATGTCCGAAGTTATCGGATTTGAAACGGACAAGTCCATAAACAGGCGCAAGAGAGTACTAAAAAACATCGTAACCGTCCTGTTTATAGCCCTCGTCGTGGCGGTCTTAGTCTATACCGCGGTAAACGACTTTACGAGCAACCGCCTTCCGTCAATGGAAGTCGTCGGCGAAACTCTGCGCGAAAACTGGTATTATCTCATATTCGCCTTTATTTCGGTAGGACTTTTCTTTCTTGCGAAAGGCGCGGGAAGATCCGCGGTGTGCAGATCCGTTACCGGCAAGTTTATGCCGACCACCGCTTTTAACGCGGGCGTCGTTTGTCAATTTTATAACAACATTACTCCGCTCGCGATGGGCGGACAACCGTTTGAAATATCTTACTACGTGAAAAAGGGTATCGACGGCGGGCATGCGTCGTCCGTTACCATATCGACCTACCTTATCAATATGTTCGTTTACGCGACGTTGTTTTTGCTTTCAATTCTCGCGTATAAAAACAACTGGCTCGGCTACGCGCCGAACGCCAACGGCGAATCGATATACAGTTACTTTCCGTCGTACATATATATCGCGGCGATTATAGGAACTGTGATCAGCCTGTTCGCGCCCTTGTCCATACTCGTCTTCTGCCTGTTCCCGAAACTCGGCGCGATCCTCGTCAACGCGTACGTTTGGTTAGTGTCCAAACTCCATCTTACGAAGAACGCAAAAACGTTGAAAGTAAAGATACTCCGCTCTGTCATCGTCAACGCGCACTCGATGAAGAAACTTTTCAAAAAACCGGCGACGCTTTCGTTTGCGACCGTGTTCAGTATCGCGGAGGCTCTTGCGAACGCGTCCATCGCCTACTTTACTTTAAGGTTTTTCGGCTTCAACTGGGCGTCCGACGGGTTTTTGGAGTGGATGCAGGTCGTTAACGCGGTGCTTTTGATCACGGCGGCGGCATCCTTTAACCCCACCCCCGGAAGTTCGGGCGCGGCTGACTTTTCGTTCTATTCCTTATTCTCGAAAGAACTTCTTCCCGGCTTTGCCTTCCCCGCAATGCTTTCGTGGAGACTTTTGACTTTCTATCTTATGATCCTCTTCGGATTCGTCTACATAAAGACGATCATAAAAAAGGATCTCGCGCATTTGGAACACGTAGATTAAGTTACGAAAAAAAACGACGCGGAAAGGCGATTGCCTTTCCGCGTTTTTTAGTTTACTTTTGTTTTCAGTACAGTTTTTCGAGCGATCTCACTTTCATTTTGGTGTAAAGTCTCGTAAGTCCGTCGAAACCCTTCCGCCCGACGACTTTTCTTACTCCGCGCAAGAACTTGTAAAGAAAACTGTCCGTCGGAAGCCACGTCGAGTCGTACAAATGGATGGCGTAGGTGTTTTCGGTCTTTTCCGTTTTGCCGGTGGTAAAATCCTTCGCGCAGAAATAATCGCGCGAAACGACCATAATGCCGTCGCCCAACGCCTGCTCCTTTCCGTCGATTTTAAGTCCGTAACGCTTTTTTAAATACGCCGTCATCTTTATCGAGTTGGGATCGTCGTCGAACTTTCTGCCTCTTACAAAGTGCGAACTTTCGTAAACGTCGATCATATCTTTCACCCACTTTTGCTTGGGTTTGACGATGATCGTGCCCATGGCGATGTTCGCGCCGTTTTCAAAGCCGATGACCGTGTCGTTTTCAAGAAGGTCGTCGAAAGACTTCACGACTTCGACGTCCATATCGAGATATATACCGCCGTATTCGTAAAGCGCTTTAAGTCTTACGTAATCCGAGGCGAACGCGAACTTTCTGTTCTCCACCGCCTCTTTTATAAAGTCGCAACAGTTGACGTCGAAGTTTTCTTCGTTCCACTCTATAATTTGATAATCAGGACAGTTATTCTTCCAAGTGGCGATCCGCTCTTCCTGTAACGCCGTTTTAGGTTTGCCGCCGAGCCAGACGTAATGTATGATTTTAGGCACGGCACAAGCAGAATTGACTTCTTCCATTTCTTCCTTATGTAATTTACTTATTTATTTAATGGGGTTTTTGAGTTCGTCTATAAACTCTTTTATTTTATTCGTCGCGGTAACGAGGTTTTTCATCGAATATGCGTAAGAACACCTTACGTAGTCTTTTCCGAACTCACCGAACGCGCTCCCAGGAACTACCGCGACTTTCTTCGATTTAAGAAGTCTTTCCGCAAATTCGTCGCCCGAAAGATTTAAACTCTTTACGCACGGGAAAATATAGAACGCGCCTTTTGGCTCGAAACAGGAAAGTCCCATTTCGGTGAACGCGCGGAACATAAACTTTCTTCTTCTATCGTACTCGTCCCGCATTTCCGAAACACTCTTAAAGTTGTCCTTTTCGCCGGACTTTAAGCCCTCTAACGCGGCGTACTGTGAAAAGATAGGCGCGCAGATCGCGGAATACTGGTGGATCTTTACGATCGCGTTTATCATTTCCTTTTCGGCGCAGACGTAACCTATTCTCCAACCGGTCATCGCAAAGGACTTGGAAAATCCGCTGATTAAAACGACTCTCCCTTTAAGTTCCTTAAAACTTGCGGCGGAAACCCTTTCCGCGCCGTAAACGAGTTCGCCGTATATTTCGTCAGCGATAACGAGAAGATCGTGTTTTACGATAACGGGTATTATTTTCTCGATATCCGCTCTCTCCATAACCCCGCCCGTGGGGTTATTTGGGTACGGGAATATCAACGCCTTGGTTTTGGGCGTTATCACGCGTTCCAACTCTTCGGGAGTTAAAATAAACCCGTTATCCCCGCTGCACGCGACGGAGACGGGCTTTCCGCCCGAAAGAAGAACGCAAGGCTCGTATGAAACGTAACTCGGATCGGGGATCAAAACTTCGTCCCCCGTATCCACGATAGCGCGAAGGGCAAGGTCTATCGCTTCGCTCGCTCCGAGCGTTATAACCATTTCGTCCGACTTAAAGTCCGCGTTAAACCGCGTTTTTAAGTATTTCGATATACTCTCGCGAAGACTTAAGAGTCCGCGGTTCGACGTATATTGAGTGTACCCTCTTTTTATCGCGGATATACCCGCGTCTCTGACGTTCCACGGCGTGATAAAGTCAGGTTCGCCGACGCCTAAAGAGATAACGTCTTCCATCTCGGACGCGATATCGAAAAACTTTCTGATTCCGGACGGTTTAAGGCTCTTTACCTTTTCTGATATAAAATCTCTCATTTATGCACCGACGATCTCTCTTTCGCCGTCCTTTCCCTTCTTGGTGATCTGCCCTTCGATCTTGTACTTTTTCAAAATAAAATGCGTTTGTACGCTGGTGATCCCGTCTATCACCGAAAGTTTTTCGGAAATAAACTCCGCGATCTCGGAAATGTCGTTCCCTTCCACAAACACCGCAAGGTCGAACCCTCCGCTCATTAAATACATACTCGTAACTTCGTTAAAGTTATAGAGTTCCTCGGCGTATTCGTTGAAACTTTTGAGTTTCTGGAGGGCGACTTTTACTTCGATAAGCGCCTCCACCTTGTTTTCTTTGATAAGATCTCTATTCAAAATCGTTGTATATTTTACGATAAGTCCTTCTTTTTCCATAGACTTTATCACGTTTTCGACTTCCGCCTTAGAAGAGCCGACGATTTTTGCAATATCTTCGTCCGTATATCTTGCGTTTTCTGTTAAAAGCGCTAAAACCGAATCTTTTAAGTTTTCCATTGTTTGCTCCTCCGTTTTTATTCTCCCCGCTTACAAGCGGTTTTGCCTATTGTAACCTTTTTACGCCGTTTTGTCAACTTAAACTTGATAACAATAAGTTTTTGTGGTAAAATAGTTGCGCTATGGTAAAGATTTGGGCAAAAGTCATAAAGGACGATAAAATAGTTAAACAGTACACCTTCGAACTCGACGAGACGATAGATTACTCGCTGTTTTTCGACTATTTGGAAGATATCTGTTCAAATCTCGATATCGGAACGCCGGTTTTACTTAAAACCCACCTTTTTAACTACGCAAAATATAACACCGTGCGTTTTATACAGGACGATTTTGTGGAAAAGATAAATTTCGACAAACTCGTTTTGGAAAACGTCGCGGGGAAGGTATAATTTTCTTTGCTTTTGCCCACCCTGTTTTTAAGGGGGTAAGTATGAAAGTTACGACGATTATTGCTTTTATTCTCGTTTTGATCGGCGCGATCGTTTGGCTCCTTATCGGGCTATTCGACTTTAATATCGTTACGCTTATATTAGGTAGCGGCGCCGGAACGGTTGTGGCAAGAGTTATCTATTCACTCGTCGGAATATCCGCTTTATGGCTCATATTCTACTGGATAGTTTACAATCCGTTCAAAACGGTCGAAAGATAAGTAAAAACTCCTTAAAAAGAAAAACTCCGGATTACGTTCGGAGTTTTTTCTTTTTTCATTATTCCGCACTCTCCTGCGTTTCGTTCGTTTCTTCTTTTTCTTCTTCCTCGTCGTTTTTAAAGAACCTTAATTTCGCGGTAAGTCGCTTCATCGCAAAAAAGAGCGGGATACCCAAGGCGTAGATCCAAACGCTTTGGGTAAGCAGCATCTGTAAAAAGTAAGTGATATACGCCGCCCAACTGTCGGCGGAAACCAGAATTATTATAACGGGGATACCTACCGCGTTTAGAAGAATCGGCGGAAGTCCGCCGAGAATAACGGAAAGAAAGTTTCTTTTTAACGCCTTACCTATATAAAAGGTAGTCGCCGCGGCGATAAGCGTAATTAAACTTCCGAAGACTATATCGTATATTCCGTAACCGGACATAAGGTTTGCAAGCGCGCACCCGACGAAAAGCCCCGGTATCGCTTCGGGGAAAAACAGCGGAAGAACGGTAAGCGCTTCCGCGGGGCGGAACTGAAAAGGTCCGTATGCATAAGGCGCTAAAAGATAAGTAACCGCGGCGTAGAGCGCGGCGATAATGCCCGCGCGCGCTAACTTTTTGGTGGAAAACTTAAACATTAAAAAACTCCTTTTTCGGAAACAAACGAAAAAGGAGCGTAAAATATTCCGTTCTTTTTCGGTTGTTTTAGAAGTGTTATCCGAAAACCTTCAAAAGTATTTTACCGTTTTCGCTTAAATAAAGCAAGTATATTTTCGGCAATTTGCAATTTTTATCGAAAAACCGTTGACAGAATCGCGATAAGGTATTATATTGTATATACAAAAAATCAATAGAGGCGCGATTTTTATGATAAACGCGGAAAGGGATTTCGTTCCGCGCGGGAAAGGAAAAATCGCCGAAGAGAGTAAACTCTCCCGAAGTTTACTTGTCTGGGCGTAAGCGGAACACGTTTACGACTGTCGCAAAGGTTTTCCTTTGCGTTGAGCTATTAAATATCGATCCCTTAATCACGGTATTTAGTAGACCGTGATTTTTTAGTTTTTATAGCCCCCTTTTATTTTGGGGAAAGGAGAAACAATGTTGGAAACTAAAAAGGGTTTTTGGAGCGGTAAGGTTATTGCCCTTATCGTAGCCGCGATCGTGATCCTTGCGCTTTTGATCATCGCACCGCTTACGACCGCAGAAATCAGCGGAACGGCGTGGGCGCTACTTCCCCCGATAATCGCAATAGGTCTTGCGCTTATCACGAAAGAAGTGTTCTCGTCGCTCTTTATCGGTATTCTGTCCGGCGCTATCCTTGCGGCAAGATGGAGTCCCGCAAAGATCGTGGACGTTACCGTTAAAACCGGTCTTATCTCCGCGGTGTCCGACACGGCGGGCGTGTTCATCTTTTTGATCGAACTCGGCGTCCTGGTCGCGCTCGTCAACAAAGCGGGCGGCTCGAAAGCGTTCGGCGACTGGGCGGAAAAGCACATAAAGACAAGAGTCGGCGCGGCGATCGCAACCTTTATTCTCGGCGTTCTTATCTTTATCGACGACTACTTTAACTGTTTAACCGTTGGCTCGGTTATGCGCCCCGTAACGGACAAGCACAAGATCTCGCGTTCAAAACTCGCTTATCTTATCGACGCGACGGCTGCGCCTATCTGTATGATCGCGCCTATCTCTTCGTGGGCGGCGGCGGTCTCGCAGTACGCGGCTGACGGTCAGGGCTTCTCACTATTTGTCGCGGCGATCCCCATGAACTTCTACTCGATCTTAACGCTCGTGTTCGTTTTGGGTATCACCCTTATGAAGTTCGACTTCGGTCCTATGAAAAAGCACGAAGAGAACGCGGTAAACGGCGATCTTTTCAGCGGTAAACAGATAAAACAGGAAGCCGAAACACCTAACGGCAAGGGTAAAATTTTAGACCTCGTTCTTCCTATCGTCGTGCTTATCGTAGTAAGCGTTATCGCGCTTTTATACGTCGGCGATTTCTTTACTGCCGATTCCGAATATTATCTCGACTTTATCGGCGCGTTCGGTAATACGGACGCAACCGTAGGTCTTCCCTGGGCAGGACTTATCGCTCTTCTCTTTACCATAATATATATGGCGTTAAGAAAGGTGGTTACGTTTAAGGAGTCTATGGACTCTATCCCCAAAGGCTTTATCGCGATGGTACCGGCTATCCTTATTTTGACCTTTGCCACCGCGCTTAAAAACATCACGAACGGGGATCTCGCTGCGGCGGTTTTCGTTAAGAATATGATGAGCAGTTTCCCCGAAACTCTCGCTAAGTTCTTGCCGGCGGTCATCTTCCTCGTGGCGTGCGTTCTCGCGTTCGCGACGGGTACTTCCTGGGGTACTTTCGGTATCCTTATCCCGATCGTCATCGCTATGTTTCCGGAAGAAGCGGACCCCTTACGCGTCGTCGGCATCTCCGCTTGCCTTGCGGGTGCGGTCTGCGGCGATCATTGTTCGCCGATTTCGGACACTACGATCATGTCGTCCGCGGGTGCGGAGTGCGAACACTTAAACCACGTTTCCACTCAACTGCCTTACGCGATCTTCGTTGCGGCGGTGTCCTTTGTCTGCTTTATCATCGCGGGATTCGTCCCCGTATGGTATGTCATGCTCCCGTTATCTATCGCGATAATGGTAGGCACGCTATTTATAACGAAGTACGTCATATTAAAGAAAGCAAAATAAAGCGATTAAAAAACTCGCGCCCCCGATTTTCGGGGGCGCGTTTTTTTATTTCTTAATTTTACGCAAGTTGCGCTTTTACTTTTGCGTACTTCTGCTTCTCTTCGGAAAGCGCACTTTCGGGTGCGGATTCGACTTTTGCATACCCTAATCTCGTCATGTGAGAGAAAACCCCGAACTGGTTTTCGACGGTTCCTTTCCAGTTTTGCTGCACGAGATTTCTGAATCCCTTGCTCACGCCTTCGGTTATCGCGGTGGAATAGAGTTTTATTATCGTCTTTTCGGTGTTTAACATATCGATCAAACTGTCTTTTTCGTTAAGCGCGTTCTTCGATTTCTTTTCAGCCATTTTTCTTTTTCTCCTTATAATAAATTCAAAAGCGCGTTAAAACGCTTTTCGTGTTCCGCGGCGATTTTCGAAAAATCTTCCGCAACGGACTTATCCAAAAGAGTTTTGGAATAAAGTCTTGCCTTTTTGCACGCGCTCTCTTCGTACATCAAAAGATCCGAAACGAGCGTCATTTCCTTTGTGGTCAGCATGTTTTTTGCCATTTTCTTTCTCCTTTTTTTCTTTGTAACCGAAGTTTTCCCGACTTTCTTATTTTTATTCAAAAATGCCGACATTTGTTCAAAAAATGTTTTTTTAATTGCAAATTGCGTTTTCGTGTGTTACAATATGTATGCTAAACCGACTGAATTAAATAGACTATCACGAGAATCGGAACGATTTCTGCCACCGGCAAGGGCGCAGACCTATAAATCGCTTTCGATTATTCGTGATACGATGTTCAGGTTGGTTTAGCAACGACCTTGGTCTGCGTTTTTGTGCGCCGACCCTCGTCGGCGCATTTTTAGTTTATGAAAAACAAAAGGAGAGATTTTATGACGGAAAAAGAGATAATCGTTGAAAGACTTTCGGAACTTGAAATGAGAGTCGTTAAAAATATAGCGCTTTATATGCAGATCGAAAACCCGGAAAATTACAAGGCGGAAGATTTAGTCGACGAACTTGCCGACGCAATTTTGGACGAAAACTCCAAAGTTCATTTACGCACGCGCACGGAAATAAAACGGATTCTTTTAAAATACGGCGTAAGGATACACAACAGCGACCTTGAATTCGAAAAGGCGCTTAAAGAATTAAAAGAAAAATTCGAGCGCGAACAGAGAATTATTCTTCGCGCGTACGAAATAGAACTTAACGAATATTTTTCAGATCCCACTACTTTCTCGCATATCTGATTTTTAATTTAAAACTAACCGCCCCTGCGCTGTTGCGCAGGGGCGGTTAGTGTTTTATGATCCTTTATTGAAGATTCTTTTTCAATTTGTCGAGTTCCGCGTGGAGTTCCTTCGGCACTCTGTCGCCGATCTCTTCGTAGAACTTTTCGATACCTTTGGTCTCTTCTATCCAACTTTCTTTGTCGACGGAAAGAAGATCTTTTATCGTATCCGTGGTTATGCCGTCAAGCCCTTCGATGTTGATGTCTTCCGCTTTCGGAACGTAACCGATCGGGGTCTCTAAAGCGTCCACCTTGTCTTCGCAACGATCCAAAATCCATTCGATAACGCGCATGTTGTCGCCGAATCCCGGCCAGATGAAGTTGCCGTCTTTATCCGTTCTGAACCAGTTGACGTTGAAGATCTTGGGTTTGTTCGCGATCTTGTCGCCCATTTCGATCCAGTGAGCGAAATAATCGCCCATATTGTAGCCGACGAACGGTCTCATCGCCATAGGATCTCTTCTTACGACGCCGACTGCGCCCGTAGCCGCCGCGGTCGTTTCACTCGCCATAATAGAGCCGACGAACACGCCGTTGTTCCAGTCTTTCGATTGATAAACGAGCGGAGCGGTCTTCGCTCTTCTTCCGCCGAAGATGATCGCGGAGAGCGGAACGCCGTCCGGCGCTTCGAATTCGCTCGAAAGACAGGGGCAGTTTACGGTAGGAGCGGTAAATCTGGAGTTCGGGTGCGCCGCCTTTATGGGCTTGCCGTTCTCGTCGACTCTGCCGGGGATAAACTTATTGCCTTTCCAGTCGATAAGGTGTTCGGGAACTTCTTTCGTAAGCCCTTCCCACCAAACCGTGCCGTCGTCCTCGTTATACGCAACGTTCGTAAAGATAGTGTTCTTTCGGGTGGATAAAAGCGCGTTCGGGTTGGACTTCATGTTCGTTCCGGGCGCAACGCCGAAGAATCCGTTTTCGGGGTTTACAGCCCAAAGTCTGCCGTCCTTTCCGACTCTTATCCAAGCGATATCGTCGCCCACGCACCAGCACTTGTATCCTTTCTTTTTATAAACTTCCGGGGGAATAATCATCGCAAGGTTGGTCTTTCCGCAAGCGGACGGGAACGCCGCCGCAACGTATTTTACTTCGCCTTTCGGATTTTCGATGCCTAAAATAAGCATGTGTTCCGCCATCCAGCCTTCGGTCTTGCCGAGGTAAGACGCGATACGGAGCGCAAAGCACTTTTTGCCGAGCAAAACGTTTCCGCCGTAGTTGGAGTTGATGGACATAATAAGGTTAAGTTCGGGGAAGTGGCAAATATATCTCTTCTCTTCGTCCAAATCCGCGTAGGAGTGAAGACCTTTGATAAAGTCGCCGTCACCTAAAACGTCCAAAACCTTCTGCCCGATCCTCGTCATGATCGCCATGTTTAAGACGACGTAGATAGAGTCGGTAAGTTCGATACCGATTTTAGAGAACTTACTGCCGATAGCACCCATCGAGTAGGGGATTACGTACATAGTTCTGCCGGTGTAAACACCCTTAAATAAGCCGTTGAGCATCTTTAATGCTTCGTCCGTTTCCATCCAGTTGTTGATCGGGGAAGAGTCTTCCTTTACCTTGGAGCAGATAAAAGTTCTGCCCTCTACCCTTGCCACGTCGTTGACGCAGGTACGGTGAAGATAGCAGCCGGGAAGTTTTTCTTCGTTCAACTTGATCATTATGTTCTCTTTGACCGCTTGTTCGCGGAGCGAGGCTAACTGCTCTTCGCTTCCGTCGATCCAAACGACTTCTTTAGGATTGCATAACGCTTTGGTCTCTTCGATAAACGCAAGAACCTTTTTGTTGTTTGTCATTGTCTTCTCTCCTTTTTATCGTTACGTTATATTGTTTTTCGGTTTAAAATTATGCGGTTTTACTTCTTTTTTTGACTTTTTTTTGAACTTGAAACCCGTTTTTTTACGATTTCTTTCCAACCTACCGCAGTTTATATTGTATCATCTTTTCTGTCAAATGTAAACTGAAAACACAAGTTTATTCCTGATTTTTTAGCCGTAAAATTACGGCTATTCCTTTTTTTGTTTGCGTTTTCGCGAAATTCAGATAAAGCCCGACCTTTTTTTACGTTCTTTTCCCCGTGTTTTTATATATATTTAATTAAAGGGTATATTATGAAATACGAAAACAAAGTGCTTATCTTAAAAGAAACGGCGGACGGGTTTTCGACCGGAAGTCCGGTCGGCGGGATACTTCGGTTAGAGACGGAAAACGGCGTTTCGACCGTCTTTTTGTCGCTTATCAACGTTAAAACCGTAAAAAACGGAACGTATTTTCTGTTTTTGTCGGACGGAAACGACTTTTTTTACACGCAAGATTTAGGAAAACGCCCGACTTCTTCAAGGTATCGGATAGAAAAAACCATTCCGTGCGATCGCGCGAGCGCGGGACTGATATTTTTAGAAGAGGAACTTCCGACGACGGTCGCCTTTTCTTCTACCGAAGATAACGCCGTTACCGTTACGGAGTTTAAAAAGACGGTCGCGGAGTACTACTATAAAGAGTTTAAGGAAAAAAAGAAAACCCCGCCGCAAATAAATGAGTACGACGACGAGGCGGTGGCGACAGAAAATTATTACGATTTCGACAGTAAAATAAGCGAAAAAATAAAGGAGATCGCAGAAAGAGAAAATGAACGCTTTAATGATGAAAATGGCGGTGAATATCGCGAAAAGCAAGACGACTCGGAAAAAGAAAAAGGCGATGCTTTTGGGGTTTACGATGAAACGCACGCTGATTTCGGTAAAAAAGAAAGATACTACCTTAAAGTAAAGGCGGAACTTGATAAGACGCTGTCTAACTACCCGAGGGAGCGTGTTTTGGAAAATATCTTTCGGGACAGCAGGTGGGCAAAAATAAACTACTCCGACTCCAAATACTACGTTGTCGGCTTAATAAAGGAAAACGGCGTCGAAAAGTATATCTGTTACGGCGTTCCCGAACGGTTTTCCGAATACGCTCCGAAAGAACTCGACGGCTACTGCTCCTTTATTCCCCTTTCGGTCTTCGATCTGTCGGGAAACGGGTACTGGATGATGTTTCAGGACGCGGACACCGGCGAGTGCCTTAAAAGATAAAAAGGACGCTCTTAAAAGCGTCCTTTTTCTTTTTTTAAGCGGTTATTTTGCTTTGTTCTGTTTTTCGTCTTCTTCCTCATCTCCACTCTTACTTCGGGAACGTAACCTTTACTTCCGTGCCTTTGTTCCGTTCGCTCTTTATCGTCATGTCGCCGCCGAACTTCTTTATGCGGAAGTATATGTTCTTTAAGCCTATATGCCTGTTTCCTTGAAGGTCGAGTTTATTTAAGTCGAATCCCACGCCGTCGTCTTTTATTTCGACGACGTTCGCGGTCGCGGTTTCAAACGTCCTTACCGTTACCGTGCCGCCCTCGATCCGTTTTAAAATCCCGTGCTTTATCGCGTTTTCGACTATCGGCTGGATAGACAGCGTCGGTACGGAAAACTCGGTAGCCGCCGTGTCGTATATCACGTTCACGCGGTTGCCGAACCGCATTTTCTCTATCGAAACGTAGGTTTTGACGTGTTTTAACTCGTCCTCGAACGGAATAAGTTTCTTTTCCGTAAGAGAAGATAAGTTGTGGCGAAGGTATTCGGTAAAATCGTCTAGCGCTGTCTGTGATTTTTCGGGATCTATGGGGATTAAAGTCGATATCGCGGACAGGGCGTTATAGATAAAGTGCGGCTGGATCTGAGATAGCATCAACTTTATCTGCGCTTCCTTGTTTTTTTCCTCCTCGTTTGCAAGATCTATATTCTTCTGCACGTTGACAAAAAAGAACAGAACTTCTATCGCTATGATAATCGACGCGTACGCTATCGCGTAACCTTTAAATATATTCTGGAATATTATCGCGACGAACGGCAGAAAACAGTACAAGGCGAACGCCGTCTTTTCCCTTAAGTTCAGTTTTTTGTTTATCGCCGTCACTATCACTACGGTTACAAGCATAACGAACTGATACCCTTGCGACAGGATCATCGTCTTACTGCGGTAATACACCCCGTTTTCCGCGGTGAAAAAGATACCCGTGAACACGTTTATTATATCTAACGCCACGAACACGGTAAAGAGCGACACGTTTAAAACGCTTAACGGCTTCTCGGCTTTTTTAGGCACGTCAACGTAACTTTTCATGTATTTATAGAGCATAAACACTTCCACGTTGTTCATGATATAAAACACCGTGTAAAACGCTATTATATACCCGTTACTCTGACAGATCGGTTTTAAAAACGTAAAAACGATGTACGTTATAAAATGCACAGCCGTAAACACGAAAAAGTCCAAAAGCGCTTTTTCGTCCTTTCTCTTATTCTTTTTTATGAGTAAGTTTACTATGTGTATCGAAAGGATCAATACGCCGAGTATACACACGGTAACGTTAAAAATCGTGTTATTCGTCATTTTCCCCGTCTTTTTAAAATTTTTTCTATCTTGCGGATCTGACGTTATACGTCAGCGCGAGAGTGCCCGACATTACCGTCGGAATAAAAATCGAAGTGTACATTGCAACGTAGGTCGGAAGGTTTTCGGATATATCACCTAAAAACTGCGTGTTCGCGGTAACGGAAGAGTACACCGAAAACACGAGGGATAGTATAACCGTGCCTATCGCCATGGCGCACGTAAACTTGTAGTCTTCCTGCTTTACTAAGAACGCAAAGCCGACTGCAAAAAGCAAAGTTAAAAGAGCGATCTGAAAAGCGTCGCGCGTGGGAAGAAGGATATTGATAAACACCGCGACTAAAAACGGCGCGACGGAGAGTTTATAGATAAGTTCCCCTTTCTTAAACCCTAACGTGCTGTAAAATATTACCGCTAAAATAGATATGACGATAAAAACGTAAGACGCGATCATTACGCCGCTTAAACCGTTCTTGAGCGTAAAGATAAGCAGGTAAACTGACGCGACAAGTAAAATTACCGTCAATATCATCTGAATAAATAACAGGATCGCCTTGCTTTTTTTCAGCCCGAACTTCTTTTCCGTGTCCATAATTTCGTCCTTTTCTCTTTTTTTCTATATTTTAACACATTGAATTACAAAAATAAAGCCATTATTAAAAATTGCGGCGAAGAAAAGTAAAGCGCCGAAGGGAACTCCCTTCGGCGCGGTCTTTTTTAGTCTTAAATCCTTATTCTCCCACAGATATATCCATACCGTGATCGACGGATACGTTTGCTTCTTCGTACATTTGCTTAACGTTGACTCCGTTCGGTTTGTCGTCCAGATCCCTTGCGAGCGATTTCTGGAAGTCTTTCTGACTGTCGGTTAATTCTCTCGTTCTCGTTTCACCGTTTATTCCAACCACCGTTTCTACGGGCGAAACGTCGTTTAACATATCGGATATCGCCTTCGGATCGACGGTGTTTGCCTTGTATAACTTGTCGACAATACTGTCCGTACCGTCTTTTTTCATCTTGTCTTCGACAAGCGTCGAAAGCGCCTCTTGCTTTTGTTCGAGTTCCTTCGACTCCGCCGTCGATTTTAAGACGTTATAGCAGAACATCGCCCTGCTCTTCGACTTTCCGCTCAGCCTTTCGATATCCTCTAACCTTGGCAAATCTTTGCCGTTGTACCCCGGGATCTTGTGCATAAGATACGCCTTTGCCGAAGCGTTAAGATTCTCCCTTTTAACGCGGCTGTTGATCCCGTCGTAATCTTCTTTATTGTACTCTGTAAACGCCTTCTCGAAGTCTTTGTACTGTCTTGAAGTCCTACGCAAAAACCATTCGAAAAATCCGGCTTTGTTTGCGTTGAAAGCTAAACTTACTCCGTTTTCGCCTATGTATTTTCCTTTAAGGTTCTGCATATCGGAGTCGCGTTTTACCTTCACGGTTTCATAAGACGCAAACGCGTACCGTTTCTCGTTTATTTGTTCGGCGGCGGTCTGATACCTGCCGGCAAGCGCCTGATTCCCCTCTTTTAACGCCTGCTGTTTACCCTGAACTAACAAGTACTGCACCGCGTCTCTCGGGTACTGTAAGAAGAATCCTACCGTCCAGTTGCCTTTCGACTTGTACGGCCCGTTGTTGCTCGCAAGTTCGGGATCGCCGTCCGCTATTCCGCGTTTTTCTCTTTCGCTTACCACGGTTTTTGCGATCTCATTTCTGGCGGCGAAGACGACTTCTTCCATAGAGTTGCCGCCGACTTCGTTCTCCGAATAATTCTCGGCGATATATTTAACTAATTCGTTAAGTTTAGTCGCCGGATCCGCAGGTCTTCTGCCTTGCGCGTTTAAGCGATCCAACATGTCTTGTATTCTTAACATAATTAATCCCCCTTGGTATTTATTTTATTTCGGTTTCAGTTACTCACCGCGTTTTCCGGCGCTTCCTTTTCTTCGGAAACGCCGATCGCAGCGCCGTCTATTTGAATTTCGTTTTTGTTTTCCGCCTTTATCTCCACGTCCGCTTTACTTAAAAACGGCTGACCGATCTGCACGGGCTCTATCTCGTAAAGATTTGCCTCGATGTCGCGCCTTATCTCGGTTTCGCGGCTTTTCATATCGTCAAGGTTATCCAAAACGCTGTCAACGAATCCGACTCTCCCCTTGCCCGTCGCGTTTAAGTCCTCTATCGTGCGACCGCCGGAAAACTTATGGGTTTTATACGCTTCCCCTTTTTTACGGAGTTTGTCGTTGTTTAAAAAGTCCTTCGAATTTGGATCGTTATAGTCTTTAAGCGTCTTTAAAAACTCCTTGTACTGCCTTGAAGTTCTTTTGAAAAGTCGCTCGAAAAATCCGCCCTTGTTCTCGCGCTCTATTGCGGCGACGTCGTAACGGCGGTGCGTTCTCTGCTCGTAATTTCTTATCCACGCGGAAGAATACTCTCTCTCGTATTCGCGGCTTACGTTTTTTATGTGCCAGATCTCGTCCGCGGTTCTTTTCCTTATCGTAACGAAAGGACGGTGCGCGAACGCCGCGTCAAACGAAACTTCTCTTATTTCGCCGGTTTGCGGATTTTTCTCTTCCGCGACGTAGGAAACGAAAAAGTCTTTCCCGAGATCCCAACCGGCGTTTTTGAATTTTTGGTAGTATTCCGCCGCCGACTCCACCCCTTCGCTTCTCCCCAAAGCGTTGAGCATATAATTTTTCAGCGCCACGTTCGTGTCGTCGCCTAAGTAGTTCGGATTGCCCGCGACTACCATCTGCGCCTGCAACGGCGTGAGTTTTGGAAGCGTAAGATATTCGTTCTCGCCCGCCGCCGCGAGCGCAAGTTTCTTACACTCGCTTAACGTTTCGAGCGGTTTTTTAATACAGTTCAGCGCGTTTTTAAGTTGCGGCGTTACCCAGCCTTGCGCGTTGTTGTTTATCATCGACGACACGACGAACGCGTCTTCGCAAAGTTCCTGATTCGCGTCGTAGAAGTCGATAAGCGCCTTTTCGTCGTTAAGACTATCGATAAACGGTTTTAAGTTGAAAGAAAGAAGCCTGCGTATTCTCGAATAAAGTACTTTTTCGGGGTTTTCGCAGTATTCCCTGTATATTCTTTGATTGTACGCTCTCGCCTCCGCGCTGTCTTCGGTCTTGAAACTGTATAAGAAGTTGCGGTTAAGATAATGCCTGCCTTCCGGCGGAGTACCGAACCTGCTTTCCATTTCGGCGTATATTTCGGACTGCCTTTTTAATCTCTCCATCCGCACTATGCCCTTTCTGTACTGATCTATTTCCGCGGGATCTTCTAATTTTGCGTTGAACGCTTCGGCGTTGTAAACGAGTTTCTGGCTTTCTGGTAAAAAACTGTTGAACTCGCTTATGTAACTTAAATGTTTCGAGACGAGCGCCTTCTTCTCCGCGGTTGTCAATAAATCCTTGTTTTTAGGTGGCATATTACTTCTCCTTTTCGTCGTTACGCGGATCAAATTTTAAGATCGTTGTTTTCAAGGTCGATAACGTTCTCCGGCTCCGCCTGTTTTAC
>CAMPBJ010000006.1 GCA_946637575.1 uncultured Clostridia bacterium
CTTTCGTCGAAACCGTCAACGAAACGATAGGATTCTTCCCGAAAATAAAGTAATATGGATAAGAAAAGTAAAATATTTTTGGACTACGTTGTCATAGTTTTTCTTGCGGTACTTCTTGCCGCGGACTACGTCTTTTTTATCGTGCCGAACAGGTTCGCGCCGGCAGGCGTCGGCGGTATCGCCACGATGATCGAGTACAAAACCGGTTTTTCAATCGGTTTTATTACCCTTATCGTCAACGTTCCGCTCTCGATCTTCGCGTTCTTTTATATCGACAGGGACTTTGCGTTAAAGACCTTTTTTTACGCAGTTGCGTACTCTGTCGCGTACTTTATTTTAGGCAAGGTCGTTCCGAACTCCGTAAAATACGACGCGGAAGGGATAGACACTATCTTTCCGTGTCTTATCGCCGGTATGATAAGCGGGCTCGTTTACGGACTGTCGTTTAGAAGGAACTCTTCTACGGGCGGATTTGACGTCGTATCTAAGTTCATAAGCAAAAAACACCCGACCTTAAACTTTTTCTGGGTGTCGTTTTTTATAAACGCGGTCATCGCGATCGCGTCGCTCTTCGTTTACGGCGAAACGGCGAACGGCTTTAAGCTCGACTACAAGCCCGTGTGTCTCTGTCTTTTGTATATCTTCCTATCAAACTTCATAGGAAATCAGATACTTAAAGGCTCAAACACGGCGTATAAGTTTACGGTCATCACCACGAAGGCGGAAGAGATCGAAAAGGAAGTTATAAAGACGCTCAAACACTCCGCAACGAGGATAGAGGGGCAGGGTATTTATACGGACGAAGAAAAAAAGATCCTTATCTGCGTCGTAAACAAACACCAGATAGTTCAGTTTAAGAAAATACTGTATAGACACGGCGAAACGTTTACCTTTGTCGAAACGGTAAACGAAACCGTAGGCAATTTTAAAAAAATAAGGTAGGGTTTTATGCAGAAGAAAAATGTTAAAAAAGAAGTCTGGACGACGATCGTCGTTTTACTTATGGCGGCTTTTTCGGCGTTTACCTTACACGTTTTCGTGTACCCCGCGGACTTTGCGCCGAGCGGGGTGGACGGCATTGCCACGATGTTGCAAAAACTCACCGGGGTTTCCGCGGGTATCTTTACCGCCGCGATGAATCTTCCTATTCTTATCGCCGCGTTGTTCGTCTTAAACAAAAGATACGTTATATATACGATCGTGTATATCGCGGTTTCGTCGGCTCTTCTCGTTCTTTTGCGTAATATCGAATTCTACTCCTTTGTAACCGAAAAAGATCTGCTGCTCCCCGCGATTTTCTCGGGTATCTTTTTAGGTCTCCGTTCGGGCGTTCTGCTTCGTGTGGGCGCGTCGGGCGCGGGCGTCGAAGTCGTTTCGAGCATGATCCAGAAAAACCGCCCGTATCTTAACGTGGAACGGATCACCGCAATATTCTGCTACGCGGTTATCGTGTTGTCGTACTTCGTTTACTGGGACTTAAACAGCGTTTTGCTCGCCATAGTGCAGACTTTCGTTTACGAAAAGGCGGCGGCGTTCGTCCTTAAAGGCACGCGCAACGCCGTGGAGTTCAAGATAATCACCAAAGATCCCGAACGCATAAAACAGGATATCATCACCAAATTAAAACACGGCGCGACTATCGTTAAAGCGCACGGCGCGTTCTCGAACGAAGAGAGCAACGTCGTTATGACCGTCGTAAACAAACGCCAAGTACCGGAGTTCTTAAATTTCGTCAAGTCTTCGTATCCGGGCGTTTTCGTGTACTACTCCGAAGTAACCGGAGTCCACGGAAACTTCAGGTTCTATAAGGACGACGAAGTTAAATAGTAAATAAAATACTGCGGGCGGAAGAACAAGTCTTCCGCCCGCTTTTCTTTTTTTCCGTTAATTCTTTTTATTCCTGCCCGTCGTTTATGTAGAGAATACCCAAACAGTTTTCACCGCAATGACTCGTTATCGTCGCGTGCGCGTTGGTGATATGGATATTCTTAAATCCGCGGTCGACGAGTAGTTCCTTTACCGTACGCACCGTCTGATCGTCCGCCGTGGTGTAAGTGATAAAGACGTGGCTTAAATCGGGGGTAGAGAACTCTTCGAGCGTTTCTTCCACGTACTTTTTAACGCAAATGTTGAAGTTTCCGCGGAACTTTTTCCCGGGGACCATCTTCCCGTTTTTAAGAAGGATCTGCGGTCTTATGCGCAGAATATTCGCGCCGAACAGCGCAAGCGCGGAACACCTTCCGCCTTTATAGAGATAGTCGAGCCGTTTTAAGACGAAACTTGCCTGTACGAAAGGCACTCTCTTTTCGCAACTTTCCGCTATCTCTTTTGCGGAAAGTCCTTTTTCTTTAAGTTCCGCGGCGTAGATACAAAGCAGGGCTACCCCGGTAGATAGAGAACGGGAGTTTACGACGTAAACGTTTTTTAAGTTATTCGCGACGTTAACGGCGTTCTCGTACGCCGAAGATATCTCGGAAGACAGCGCGATATGCACCACCGCGTCGTACTCTTCTAAAAGCGCGCCGAAGTGCTTTTCGTACTGCTCGCGGTTTACCGCAGAAGTCTTGGGGAGTTTTCCGGTCTTATCCACGAACGCTATCACGTCTTTTGCGGATATTTCGCCGTCAAGTCCCGTCTTGTCGCCCAAAAGCACGGTAAACGGAACTATCTTTAAGTCGTATTTATTCTTTATCTCTTCCGTAACGTCCACGGTGCTTTCCGTGGAAATCGCAATTCTCATTTTACTCTCCTTTTACGTTTTGATCCGAACATTATTGCGCTTTTACGTTATCATAAAGAACTTGTAAAGGCAACCTACTGCGCGTTCGTTGCTCTCTACGCTTGTTTTTCTTAAAATAGAGAGAAAAAAGACACTCTACGGAGCGTAGAATTGCGCAAAGGGCGTGCGTTTTGATTGATTTTATTGCGAAAACGTGGTAAAATACGCATATGGAATTGAAAGAGTGTTTCGCAAAAAATCTTGCGAGTTTTAGAAAGAACGCGAATATGACGCAGGGCGAACTCGGTGAAAAAATAAATTATTCGGACAAGGCGGTCTCCAAATGGGAAAGGGGAGAAGGTCTTCCCGACTTAGAGGTCGCAAAGAAGATCGCGGATATTTTCAAGGTAAAGGTGGACGATCTTATCGCCGAACCTAAACCGGAGAAAAAGCCGTCGGTATATAATTTGCCGCTCAAAAGGTTTATCGTCTGCCTTTCCGCTGCCGTTCTCGTGTGGCTCGTCGCGATCATGTGTTACGCGTTTTTGGGCGTTATCGTGCCGTCGCTTCTCGGCAAAGCATGGCTTGCGCTTATCGTCGCGATCCCCATAACTTTCGTAGTAACCTTGTCTTTAACGTCCGTTTGGGGCAAAAATCTGTTAAACGCCGTCTTTTCTTCTCTGCTTGCCTGGACTACGCTTCTTGCGGTGTACCTGTGCTTAATAAACCTGCTCGTATCCCCACCGCACACGCTTTGGATGATTTTTTTAATCGGTATCCCGTTGCAGATACTTATTATCCTTTGGTTTTCCTTAAAGAGTTTCTCTTTTAAGAGAGTGAAATAAAACTTCGGGGCGCGGACAAATTGTCCGCGTTCTTTTTGTTTTCGCGAATATTCCTTTCTGATCCCGAATATATATGTACGGACAAAGCAAAAAGGAGCGGAGTATGAACGAAAAACAAGAATATGCCGAGATGCTCGATCTTTCTGAAAGCACGTGCAATATCACGGTGAAAAAGCCGAAGAAAAGTATTTTTAAAAAGAAAGAAAAAAAGCCTAAAAACGCCGACACGGTAAAGGCGGAAGTGATAGAAAAGATCAACGCCGAAAGCGAGGCGGAAGAGATCGAAAACAATTCCGAAGCCGTAACCGATGAGGAGCCGACCGCCGTAATAAAAAAGGCGAAAAAGCAGGGACGGGGCGGCGCTTTTGGGGTAGGCGTGGGCATTTTCGCGGTGGTAGCGCTGACGCTTACCATTATTTTAACCAACGCTCTGTTCCCGAACAGCGCGATCAACGTGTTCTTCCGTTCCGTGTTCGGGGTGGAAGAAAGGGTGGCGGTGGACGTTCGCACCTATTCGGATTTTAAGGTAGAAGTGCCTGCGGGTGCGACTTTGGGTGAAAACGGAGTTCTGACCGTTGAGAAAACCGGAAGCCTTTATACCGTTGAAAACGGAACGGTGGACTCCGTTTCAAAAGGGCAAGACGGAAAGTACACGATGCTTATCCGCCACAGCGACAATTTTTTCACCGCGTTATCCGGAATGGACAGGGCGTACTTTTCCGAGGGGGATAAGGTCTTTAAAAACGTACCCGTAGGGTATTCGGAAGGGAAAAGCACAAGCCTTTGCTTTTTGGACGGCGACAGCGTCGTTATCGCAAACTACACGGTCGTAGATAACGCGGTCGTATGGGCGGTGTAAGTTTTTCCGTCCACCCGCTGTTCTTTTTTTTCGCGCTGTACTATGCGCTTACGGGCAGAATCTTCGTTTTTGCGGTCTACACGCTTACCGCCGTCGTTCACGAGTTGGGACACTCGCTTTGTGCCGAAAAGCGCGGGTACCGTTTAAGCAAAATCGTCTTAACTCCCTTCGGGGCGTTACTTTCGGGGGAGAGCGATCTTTCCGCCAAAGACGAAACGGTGATAGCCCTTTTCGGCCCGCTTACAAATCTTTCGGTCGGCGTGTTTTTCGTGGCGACCTGGTGGATGTTTCCCGAAACTTACGCTTATACCGACGTGGTCGCAGAAGCGAATTTTTCAATGTTTTTTATTAACCTTCTGCCCGTGTACCCGTTAGACGGCGGAAGGATACTTTACTCTCTTATATCCGCAAAGTACTCGGCGGGAGTCGCCAAGAAAGCGGTAAAGACGGTCGGCATTATCTTTGCGCTTTTTTTATTCGCCCTGTTTATCGTAAGTTTGTTTTACGCCTTTAACCCGTCCTTTCTTTTCTTTTCGCTCTTCGTATTAGCGGGCGCGTTTCCGAGTAAGAACCGAGGCGGTTACGTAAGACTTTTTTCCGGGGTGAACGAAAGGAAGTTAAGGCGCGGAACGAACGTAAAGCGGATCGCGATAGGGATCGGAACGCCGCTTAAAAACCTTTTGCGCCACGTAGATCCCGACGCGGTAAACGAAGTCGAACTGTATAAAAACGGTAAAAAAACGGCGACGCTTTCGGAAGAAGAAGTTCTGCGCCTTTTAAAAAACGGCGATTACTCGAAAAGCATTGAAAGTCAACTTTGACTTTTCTCTATATTTTGTGGTATTTAAATGCGGTTTATACAAAATAGGGTAACCGCATAAAAAAACGGAAAAAAAGCGCGAAAAAGATTTAAAAAACCGCAAAAAAACTTGACAGGGCAATATATATTTGTTAGAATAAATTAGCATCTCGTTCCGGGGTGTTAATTTTTTCGTGTAAAGAAGGTGGCATTATGGCTGCAAAAGGCAATAGGGTAAAGATCACGCTCGCATGTACCGAATGCAAGCAAAGAAATTACGATACGTTTAAAAACAAGAAGAACGACACCGAAAGACTTGAAATCACCAAGTATTGTAAGTTCTGCAAAAAACATACTACGCACAAAGAATCGAAATAATTCCGATAAGGCGTTTTAGGAGCAATTATGTTTAAAAAGAAAATAGCCCCGAATGATGAGATCGTCGCGAACGAAAAGTCTAAAGACGTAAAAAAGGAAGCGAAGAAGAAAGAGAAAAAACCCGGATTTTTTAAACGCCTCGGCGGAAAGATCAAGGATATATTTTCCGAACTTAAAAAGGTTTCCTGGCCCGGCTTTTCAAAAGTCGTCAAGCAAACGGCTATCGTACTCGTCGTCGTTTTAGTGTTTTTAGTCGTGATCTTCGGCTTTGACTTCGGTCTTCAGGCGCTGCTTAAACTCGTTTCGCCGAACTAAAAGGGGAGAAAGATGGCAATAGAAGACGCAAAGTGGTACGTTATCCACACTTACTCCGGCTACGAGGCGATGGTTAAAGATTCGCTCGAAAAACTTATCGAGAACAACAACTTGCAGGATAATATTTTCGAGATCCAGATCCCGACCGAAGAAACGTTAGAAGAAAAGGCGAACGGAAAGAAAAAAATCGTAGAAAGGAAAAAATTCCCTTGCTACGTTTTCCTTAAAATGATACTGACGAACGATCTTTGGTATCTTGTCACCAACACCCGCGGCGTTACCGGGTTCGTCGGTCCGCAAGGCCGTCCGCTTCCGCTGACCGCGGAAGAGGTAGCAAGAAACGGCTTGGAGCATCCGAAGAATATGGAGATCGACGTCGTGGAAGGGGACAGCGTTCAGATCGTTTCAGGACCTTTGGAGTCGTTTATCGGCAAGGTCGTTTCGATCAACACGTCCGCGCAGAAGGTTTTGGTCAACGTCGAAATGTTCGGCAGGAACACGGACGTAGAAGTGGATTTCGTTCAGATAAAGAAAGTCGACGTAGAAGGTTAAGCCCTTTACCCGAAAACGAAACATTATATAATATATAACAAAAACGTAAATCGGCGTTTCGCCGTTTTATAACGTGGGAGTTGCGTTAAATTTTTACACTGGCGCGACGATAGTACCACCGAAAGGAGAAATAGTTATGGCAAAGAAAGTTACAGCAATCGTTAAACTGCAATTGCCCGCAGGCAAGGCGACTCCCGGTCCGCCCGTCGGTTCTACCTTAGGACCTCACGGTATCAATATCCCGGGTTTCACCAAAGAATTCAACGAAAAGACGGCAAGTCAGGCGGGACTTATTATCCCTGTCGTTATGACGATCTATCAGGACCGTTCTTTCACCTTCATCTTAAAGACCCCGCCGGCACCCGTGCTTATCAAAAAAGCGTGCGGTATCGAAACGGCGAGCGCTCGTCCGAATAAGGACAAAGTCGCTAAACTTACGAAGGCGCAAGTTGAAGAAATTGCAAAGACCAAGATGCCCGATCTTAACGCTAACACGTTAGAAGCCGCTATGAGTATGATAGCGGGTACCGCAAGAAGCATGGGAATCGAAGTCGAAGACTAACGATATTTTCTAAATGTGGGAGGGGGCTTTCCCCCGAACGTACCACGGGAGGTAATTTAAATGAAACACGGTAAAAAATATGTAGAAAGTGCGAAGAACATCGACCGCACGAAACTTTACGAGGCGGACGAGGCGATCGCTATCGCGGTTGAGACCGCTAAGGCAAAATTCGACGAAACGATCGAACTTCACGTTCGTTTGGGCGTTGATCCCAAGCAAGCGGATCAGCAGGTCAGAGGCGTTATCGTTCTTCCGAACGGAACTGGTAAGACCGCGCGCGTTTTAGTCCTTGCAAAAGGTCCGAAAGCGGACGAGGCAAAAGAAGCGGGTGCGGACTTTGTCGGCGCGGAAGATATGATCCAAAAGATCCAGACCGAAAACTGGTTCGATTACGAGGCGATCATCACCACCCCCGACATGATGGGTTTGGTAGGTCGTATCGGTAAGGTCTTAGGACCTAAGGGCTTGATGCCTAACCCGAAGAGCGGAACGGTTACGATGGACGTCGCAAAGGCGATAAAGGATATCAAAGCAGGTAAAGTCGAATACAGACTCGATAAAGCCGCGATCATCCACTGCCCCATCGGAAAGAAGAGTTTCGGTGCGGAAAAACTTAAAGAAAACTACGACGCGTTGCTTGACGCCATCATAAAGGCAAACCCCGCCGCTGCGAAGGGACAGTATATAAAGAGCGTTTCTCTTGCAAGCACGATGGGTCCCGGCGTTAAAATTAACGTAAGAAATTAGTTGACAAGACTGTTTTCTTTGTAGTACAATACTAATTGTTAAAACTAAATAGCCCAAGACAGTAGGTGTTTAATTTGCGGCTCGCCGCAAAACCGACCGAGGCAGAATTTTTGGTAAAGTATTGCTTTGCCCTCGTTCTGTTTTCGGAGCGAGGGCGTTTTCATTATTAAAAGGAGGTAAAAAATGTCGGCTAATTTTGAGGCTAAAAAACAGGTAGTAGAAGAGATCAAGGCAAAGATTCAAGACGCAAAATCGGTCGTTCTCGTCAAGTTCAGCGGTCTTACCGTTGCGGAAGACACCGATTTCCGTAGAGAATTCAGAAAGAACAACGTCGAATACAAAGTGTACAAAAACACTTTGGTCAAAAGAGCGTTCAACGATTTAGGCGTTACCGCTTTCGACGACGACTTGAACGGCCCCACTTCCGTCGCTTTCGGGTCTGACGAAACGGGCGCAAGCAAAGTCGTTATGGACGCGGTCAAAAAGTACGATCAGAAAGTTATCGTAAAGAGCGCGTTCGTCGAAGGCAACAGGGTTGACGAAGCGGGTGTTAAAGCCCTTGCGTCGATGCCCACAAAAGAAGAACTTATCGCAAAGATGCTCGGAAGTTTGCAATCTCCCATCACGAAGTTTGCAGGCGTGCTTTCCGCAATTCCGAGAGGGCTCGTTATCGCGCTTTCCGAAGTCGCGAAGAAAAAGGCGGAATAATCCCGCTAAATCAAATTCAAAAACAAAAAAAATTAAAATTTTAAAAATTATTTAAGGAGAAAAATAACAATGGCAGACATTAACAAAATTATCGAAACTATCGAAGGTTTAACCGTAATCGAGCTTAACGACCTCGTTAAAGCTTTGGAAGAAAAATTCGGCGTAAGCGCCGCTGCTCCCGTAGCAGTTGCCGCTGCTCCCGCTGCCGGTGCCGCTGCACCCGCTGCTGAAGAAAAGACCGAATTCAAGGTAGTCTTAAAGGACTTCGGCGCTAACAAGATCGAAGCGATCAAGGCTGTAAGAGAATTCACCACTTTAGGTCTCGGCGAAGCGAAAGCTCTCGTTGAATCCTTAGGCGTTATCAAAGAAAACGCTACCAAAGAAGAGGCTGACAAGATCATCGCGCGCTTCAAAGAAGCAGGCGCTACCGTCGTTGCCGAATAATTTTAAGCAAGAAAAAATCGCCGTCGCGTTATCGCGACGGCGATTTTACTTTTTTAATTTTCTATTTTAAGTACTTATCTATAATCTCCTGCGGGATAGGCTTATCTCCGTCGAAGAAAAGATCGTCCTTTTCGGTGATCTCGCGCACGACTTTTGCGGGAACGCCGAGCGCGATCACGTTCGACGGGATATCTTTTGATACAACCGCGCCCGCGCCGATTATCGTGTTGTCGCCGACGGTAACACCGGGCAGAATTATCGCGCCCGAACCGATCCAGACGTTCTTTCCGATTTTAACCGGCTTATTGTATTGCAGTTTCGCTTTCCGAAGTTTCGGGGAGACGGGGTGAACGGCGGTCGCGATCTTGACAGCGGGACCTATCATCGTGTCGTCGCCGATCTCGATCTTCCCGTCGTCAACTAAAATAACGCCGTGATTTATAAACACGTTCTTGCCGAAGTGGACGTTTATTAGTCCGCAGTTCGTGTAAAGCGGGGGGATCACGTAAAGCCCTTCGCCGTAAGTTCCCGCGGTTTCGCGCAAAATCCTTTCTCGCTCTTTTAAGCCTTCGACCGTGTCGTGCGTTTCGTTGAACCGCACGATTTTTTCCGTAAGCGTGTTCTGATATTCCAAAAAGTCGGGATCGCCCGAGTCGTATATTTCGGAAGATAACAGCAGCCTTCTGAATTCTTTTATTTTCTTCTCGTCCATTTTTAACGCTCCTTTTTTCCAGTTTATCGCAAAAAGGCGTTTGTTGTCAACGGAAAGATTTAATTTTCCTTTTTGATACGCGCTACCGCGGTTATTCGGTAAAAATCGACTTTCTTTTATTGACATAAAGGGAAAATGTTAGTAAAATATAATATATAAAAGATTCGGAGAGCAAAATGAAAAAAATATTTAAAGTTTTAGTAAACGTTCTCGCGCTTTGCCTCGGCGTATTCGCGGCGTTTACCATGACCGCTTGTAAGGATATAAAGACGGTCGAAGTTAAATTATCTATCTATAACTATACCGACAACGCGTTCGAAGAGAAGACCTTGACGGTCGATTTGTATCGCCACCTTGCGCCGAAGACCGTGGACAACGTTCTTTCCGCGATAAAGGACGGATATTACGACGGCGCTGTCGCTTATAAAAACGAGGGCGCTAACTACATCTCTTTGGGCGAATTCAAAGCCGACGGCGATTCGATCGTAAAACAGGCGGACAGACCTACGGTAGAAGGCGAATTTAAAGCGAACGGCGTCGACGGAAGTAACCTTTCTAACAAGAAAGGCTACGTCGGACTGTGGAGAAGTTATACAAAGGACGGCGGCAGTTTCACCGTTTCCGACTCCGCGCGCAACTCCGGAACAGCCGTTTGGTATATGCCCACCGCCACGAAAGCGGATATGGACGGATACTTTGCGGTGTTCGGAAAGTTCGATCTTGACTCCACCGCAAACAGCGAAGCGTTCACCATGATGCAGACCGTTCTTACCGGTTCCAACTACGATTCTTACGAAGTTTTCTACACCGGAGAATCCAAAGACGCGCTCACCGTCCACGTAATCAAGACGAGCGAATTAGAGATCGACGAGAATTATGACGAGGCGGCGGGTACTTACGGCGGAGAGACGATCTACGAGGCGAAAGGTTCGGATCTTGCGTCTTTCGATAAGCACACCGTCTATATGCCGAAAGTTGAAAACGGCGCGTTCGCGATAGTCGTTAAGAGCGTAAAGATAAAATAAAAAGGAAAAAATCAACCGAAAAACCGCAGAGTGATCTGCGGTTTTTTATTTTATGACGAAGTTTGATATTTTGCCGTTTTCTAACGTAAAGGTCGCGTAATCTACTCTGTAAGTCCGTTCGCCCGTTTTATATACCACGCCAACGTCCGAACTTTCCTTAAACTGCGGGGGAGTCGTTACCCCTATAAAGTCGCCGAAAAACGCCTTAACGTCTTCGGCTTTTTCTTTTAACTCGTCGGTAAGAAGATCTGCGTACTTCCCGCCGACGAGCAGTTCTTCCAAAAAAGCGAACGGCTTTATCCTGTCGGGAAGAGAAAAAAGATTTACGTCTTTTTCGTTTGTTACTTCCCTTTTGCGCTCTAAAAACTCTCCGTTCTCCGCATCCCACTCGGTTACAACTTTATGCCCCGCGATATCTTTCAGCCGTTCCGTCGTCGTAAGACCAAACCTAAGCGAATACTCGTCGCAAACCCGTGAAAAGATCGTTTTAAACTCGTCGTCGTAAACGTTAAGGAGCGTGCGTTCGCCTATAAACGCCACAGAAAGAAAAGTTCTGTTCGAAATATGAAGGGGGCTTATATCTACGGAAGAAAACTCGAAATCAACGCTCTCTATCGCCGCTTTTTTGTCAGAGTCAAAGGAGATCTTCGCTTCGCTATCGTTAAACACCGTAACGAGCGTGTTCCCGACTTTTTTTTGTCGGTACAGGCAAAAGCCTTCGCGGTTTTTTTTGCCGATCAGATTCACAAGGTAGCCGTAGGAAATATCGCACACCGTTGCAAAAGAGGGCGGGGATGAGAGAAAGTCTTCGTCCAAAACAAAGTTAAGGTTAGCGCAGTTGCCGTTCGGGAACAGGACTTCGATAAGCGGCGCGCCGTCGATCGCGACTCCGCTGACGCTTTTGCCGATTTTTGAAAAATATGCGCCGCCCACTTTTAAGTAGCACTCTTCGTTACATGAAAAATAATAATACACCGTTAAAACACTATGTATATTTTCCCGTTTTTATGTCAATAACTCTATAAAATCTTTAATAAAGGAGTCAAAAAAATGGAAAATTTATACGGATTTAAGGAAAAGGACGTTTTAGGTCTTTCGGAAGTCTTAAAGGAGCGTAAAAACCGCCCGCTGTCCGCGGTGTTTTTAGAGTACGCTAAAATCTCCGGAAAAGAAAAGGGAACGGTGAGAAATCTTTACTACGCCATGGCAAAGAGAAGCAAGGAAGACGAAAGTTTCAGGAAAAAATACTTTAACGGAAAGGCGATAAAGGTAGAACGCGGGAAAGCGTTTTCAAAACAGGAGACCGAAGAAGTTATAAAAAACATACTCTTAAAGAAAGAAGAGGGCAAGTCGGTAAGGCGCGCCGTAAGCGAACTGTCGCACGGGAATATGAAACTTGCGTTAAGGTTACAGAATAAGTACCGCGCCGTCCTTCGCGAGAACAGGGAAAAAGAATACGGCGACGAAGTGACGGGTGCGGAGAGTAAAGGAAGTATCGAAAGAAAGATAAAGCGGGAAATAAACGCGCTCGTAGATAGGATCGCGGAAAGCGTAAGAAAAGAAAACGAAATGCTAAAACAAAAACTGATTAAACTTCAAAACGCGAATTCGTCTGGCGAAAAGAAATAGGCTTGGAAAAGAAAAAAACCTTTGATTTTTGCACCACTATATAGTATAATATAATCGGCATAGGAGGAGCAAAGTGGACCTATTTAAAAAGTGTAGGGATTATACCCTTACGAGAGAATTGAAGGCTTCGGGTTATTACCCGTATTTTCACAAGCTTGAAACAAAGCAGGCGCCCGAAGTTATGATGGAAGGCAAAAAAATCATAATGATCGGCTCAAACAACTATTTAGGTCTTACTTCGCACCCCGAAGTTATCGACGCCGCGAAAGAGGCGGTGTTAAAGTACGGTTCGGGTTGTTCGGGAAGCAGGTTTCTAAACGGTACGCTCGATACGCACGTTTTGTTGGAACAAGAACTTGCCGAGTTTTTAGGCACGGAAGAAGTCGTTACTTTTTCGACGGGATTCCAGTCTAACCTTGCGATCATCTCCGCGATAGCCGGAAGAACGGACTATATTTTATGCGACAAGGAAAACCACGCGAGTATTTACGACGGGTGCAGACTTTCTTTTGCGAAGATGCTCCGCTATAATCACTCGGATATGGAAGATCTGGAAAGGCTTATCAAGACCGTTCCGGAGACGGCGGGTATTCTTATCGTTACCGACGGCGTGTTCTCGATGAGCGGAGATATATGTAAACTGCCCGAGATCGTGAAGATCGCTAAAAAGTACGGCGCAAGAGTCATGGTGGACGACGCGCACGGACTCGGCGTTTTAGGTGCGCACGGCAGGGGAACTGCGGAGCACTTCGGGTTAGAAAAGGACGTCGATATCGTTATGGGAACGTTCTCGAAGTCGTTGGCGTCTCTCGGCGGTTACATGGCGGCAAGCGCCGAAGTCTGCGAATACGTTCGCCACAATTCCCGCCCGTTTATATTCAGCGCAAGCATAACTCCCGCGTCCGTTGCGTCCGCAAGAGCCGCGCTCGCCATATTAAAGCGCGAGCCGGAAAGAGTCGCAAGGCTTAAAGAGATCGCGAACTATATGAGAAAACGCCTTAAAGAAGAGGGCGTCGCGATAATCGACACGGGTTCGGGCACGCCGATAATTCCCATATATACTTACGAAAATTTAAGAACGTTCGTCGCCTGCCAGAAACTTTTCGACAGGGGCGTGTACGTAAATCCGACCATATCCCCCGCCGTACCCGTCGGGCAGAGCCTGATAAGGACGAGTTATATGGCAACGCACACCGAAGAGCAGATGGATATTGCCGCGAGAAAAATAAAAGAAGTTCTTGAAGAAGTAAAGGATATTCACGACTGATGGATAATAGATCTTGGTTTAAGACCGCCGGTTTCGGCATGATGGTTCACTTCGGGCTTTATTCGGTTCTCGGCGGAGAGTACAAGGGGAAAAGGCTTCCGGATCGCGTAAATAACGCGGAGTGGATACAGCACGCTTTACAGATCCCGAATAAAGAATACGAAAAACTGAAAGACGTTTTTAATCCCATTTACTTTAACGCGGAAGAGTACGCCGCGCTTGCAAAGTCCGCGGGTATGTCTTATATAGTCGTAACCGCAAAGCATCACGAAGGTTTTGCGCTTTTCAATTCGAAAGCGGACGATTTTACGGTGATGCAAACGCCGTTTAAGAGAGATATTGTAAGAGAATATGCCGACGCGTGCAAAAAGTACGGGCTTAAATTCGGGCTTTATTACTCTCAGGAAATGGACTGGCACGAAAAGGACGGCGGCGGAGTTACTTGCGAGTGGGGCGACTGGTCGAACTTCTGGGATTTTAATCCGGAAAAGAAAGACTTTGCCCGCTGTTTTGAAAAGAAGATAAAACCGCAGGTCAAAGAACTTTTAAGTAACTACGGTGATATTGCGCTTATATGGTTCGACAATCCCACCGACATTACCGAGGAGCAGAGCAAAGAACTTTACGATATCGTGAAGACCTTGCAGCCGGACTGTCTCGTCAATTCGAGGATAGGGAACGGGCTCGGCGATTACCGTTCGACGAACGACAACGAGTTCGTCGAAGATAGCAACGTGCTTAACAAAACCCCGGATAAAATCGACGCAAGATCGAGCGAATATCTTGTTGGGCAAAGGACGGGGCTTTACGAGTGCCCCGCCACGATGAACAGTTCTTGGGGCTGGAAGTATTACGACAACGACTTTATATCCGCGGACGAGATAGTAAAAAAGAGAGAAAAACTCAACCGACTCGGCATAAACTACCTTCTAAACGTCGGACCGGACCATTTGGGAAGGATCCCCGCGCCGTGTATCGACGCGTTAACAAAGGCAGGAAAAAGATAATTTTTACGCTCCCGCTGCCGCGGGAGTGATTTTTATGGAGAACAGATGAAAAGATCCGTGTACTTTGACTATTCCGCGACGACTCCGTTAGATAAGAGAGTGTTAAATAAAATGCTCCCTTATTTTTCGGACGTCTTCGGCAACGCGAACAGCCAGCACGGTTTCGGGCGAAACGCCGCTTGCGCCGTGGATAAAGCAAGGGACGGGATCGCTGCCGCGCTTAACTGCGCGGCAAACGAACTTTTCTTTACTTCGGGCGGTACGGAGAGCGACAATTTTGCCCTTCGCGGTATCGTAAAAGCGAATACGGGTAAGAGAAACAAGGTAGTTTTATCCCCCATAGAGCACGACGCGGTCTTATCTTGCGTAAAAGATCTGGAAAAGGACGGGATAAAGATCGAATACTTAAACGTCGGAAAAGACGGAATAGTTGATCTATCTTCCGCGGAGCAAATAATAGACGAAGACACGCTACTTGTGTGCTGTATGTACGCAAATAACGAAGTGGGCACGGTACAGCCGATAAAGGAACTCTGTAGAATCGCGCACGGAAAAGGCGCGCTAATATTTACGGACGCGGTGCAGGCTTTTCCGTCTATAAAAATAGACGTTAAAGACCTTGGCGTAGATTTGCTATCCGTAAGCGCGCATAAGATCCACGGCCCGAAAGGAATAGGCGCGCTTTACGTTAAAAAGGGAGTTAAGATAGACGGAATAATTACCGGCGGCAGACAGGAAAACGGTAAGCGCGGCGGAACGACCAACGTTCCGTCGGTCGTCGGGTTTTCCGAGGCGGTAGAAATCTTGGAGCGAGAGAGAGAAGAGAATAACGCATATATTCTTTCGCTTAAAGATAGATTTATCGAAAGGGTGGAAAGAGAGATCCCGAACGCAAGACTTAACGGAGACCGTGAAAGAAGAGTCGTCGGCAACGCAAACTTTGCGTTTTTGGGGATAGACGGCGAATCGCTCCTTTTCAAGTTGGATTTAGAGGGAATATGCGCGAGCGCGGGTTCGGCTTGCACGGCGGGATCTTTAGAACCGAGCCACGTTTTAATCTCTATGGGGATAGAAGAGGAGATCGCTAAAAGCTCGATAAGGTTTTCCTTCGGGAAAGAGAACACGAAAGATCAGATAGACTATTGCGTGGAAACGCTTAAAAAAGCGATAGAAGAACTCTCCGCCGTTCCGCTTTTTAAGGGCGAAAGCATTGACAAAAAGGTTTAACGCGATAAAAACATTTTTTTGCCGTAAATCCTTGCAAATCGTCCGTTCTTTTGATATAATAATCAAGCAAACTAATTCGGGGACGTAGCTCAGTTGGTTAGAGCGCATGCTTGACATGCATGAGGTCATA
>CAMPBJ010000007.1 GCA_946637575.1 uncultured Clostridia bacterium
TACTTACAAAACGTATAAAGACGGTGAAGAAGTCGAACAAGCCGTGGAGAAAGGCGTGTACACGGTAGTCGCGCACTTTACGCACAACGGCGAGGATATCGGACTTCTTTCGGACAGAGAGGCGACTCTTACCATCATTTAAAGTCGTTTAAGACAAAAAGGCGATAAAAAGCAAAGGAGAATCGGATGAAAAAACGCACGGTATTTTTAATAGCCGTTTTGGTGGCGCTTGTTTTAAGCAACGCCGTCGTTATACCCGTTTTATTTGACACGGGATTATTTTACGATGCCTTTGGGGATTTGACGTTTACCGCGTATATTCGTTGGGAAGCGTTCATTTTCGTAACGCTCATGCTTATAGAGTGCGTCATGTTCTCGCACAAGTTCTTGTCCGGAAGATTTCAGGAAGTTATATTCATCGCGTCTTCGGTCTTAGTGATTTCCGAACTGTTAAGCTACGTCGCGTTTACCCTGTTCGACTGTCGGTTCGACTTTTCCGTGGTGGACTGGTTCGGTTCGTTCGACAAGTGCATGACTTCTTTAACGTACTACGGGTTGCTTTTGGGCGTGTTCCTTGCGCTTTTGCTTTTGTACTGCGTCTTTATAAACCGCAATTTTATAAAGATCTTTTCAAGATCCGGCGTCAACGCCAGCGGAAAATTAAAACAGGTAAAGGACACCAACCTCGAAAATTCGCGCTGGATGACCGAAAAAGAGAAAAGAGATATATTCAAGGTTTACGAATACAGTAAACTCGGCGACGTAAAAAAAGACGGTATTCCCGTCGCCGCGAAGATCGACGCGAAGAAAAAAGATATGGAAGTCGCGTTCAATTCACCCTGCCACTCTATCGTTATCGGTTCTACGGGCAGCGGTAAAACGACGACTTTCGTTTCGCCTATGATCCAACTTCTCGCGGCGACGAACGCCGGAAGTTCGATGGTGATCACCGATCCCAAGGGCGAACTTTTCGCCATGCACTCGAAGTACTTAAAAGACAGGGGATACGACGTTAAGGTCGTTGACCTTCGGGACACTTACTCTTCATACCGCTGGAATCCGCTCGACGGAATATGGGACGCTTACACGGAATACCGCGAGGCGCACAAGAAAGCGTATAAAAGAAACGACGACGCGACCGCGTCCGGATTAAAACTCACCGCCACGGCGGAGGCGTTCGCCAAAGCGGACGAGTGGTACGAATTCGACGGAAAGGCGTTCGTCGATTACGAAAAACTGATAGAAACGGTAAAAGTTTACCGCAAAAAGATCTACGACGAAGTATACGAAGATCTAAACGATTTAGTGTCCGTCCTTATCCCGGTTGAAAACGAAAAAGATCCGCTTTGGGAAAAAGGCGCAAGATCGATAACCCTTGCGGTGCTTATCGCCATGCTCGAAGATTCCGAGGACGAATCGCTCGGCATGACGAAAGAAAAGTTTAACTTTTTCAACCTTATAAAGATACTTCAGAACTCCAACGAAGATTATAAAGAACTCCGCGCGTATTTTGCGGGCAGAAGTCCTCTTTCCAAAGCGAGTTCTCTTTCTAAACAGGTGTGCGACGCCGCACCCACAACGCGCGCGTCTTATATGTCGATAGTCTACGATAAGTTAACGCTCTTTAACGACGCCGGCATTTGCGCGCTTACGAGTGCGTCCGACTTTTCTGCGGAATCGCTTTCGGACCACCCTACCGCGTTGTTCCTTAAAATACCCGACGAAAAGGATACCCGCCACAAACTTGCGGCTGTCTTTATACTTAATATTTACAAGACGCTCATAAAGATCGCGTCCGCCACCGAAAAACTCTGTCTGCCGCGGAACGTTTACTTTATAATGGACGAGTTCGGAAACTTACCGAAGATCGAAAAGTTCGACAAGTTCATTACGGTAGGGCGTTCGAGGAAGATATGGTTTACGATGATCGTGCAGTCGTACTCACAACTTAACAACGTGTACGGCGACACGGTGGCGGATATCATCAAAGGTAACTGCGGTATCAAGATGTTTATCGGATCTAACGATATGAGCACGTGTAAAGAGTACAGCGAACTTTGCGGAAACATAACGGTCGCGACGACTTCGACTTCGGGCAGTTCGTCGAGCGAAACGAACTATTCCACGTCCGTTCAGGTAAGACCGCTTATTTATCCCAGCGAACTTCAAAGATTAAACCGCCCGGGCGATATAGGGCACAGCATCATAGTAACTTTCGGGAACTATCCGTTAAAGACGTATTTTACGCCGCAGTTTAACGTGCCGCTTTACAAAATAGGCGAAATGGACAGGTCGGACATTACGGAAAGACTCTTCGACGAGAACGCCGTATTCTACGACATAAGGGTAAGGAACGCTTCGTTTACGGCAGACGCAGGCAAGAGCGAGATCGACAAAAAGGCACAGGAAAAAGTTCAAGCGGAGGAAAAACCGCAAACCGAGAAGGACGAACAGACGGCGATACTTTCAACTTACGCCGAATATAAAAAACAAGACGAGTCGCTCACCTTTGCGGAGTTCTGCGCGAAGATCGCAAGCGGAGAAATAATTGTGGGCGAAGGGGTTGATAAAAATGTTTAAGCATAAAACTGTCAACAAAATAACTACGTTTCTGTCGCTGATCGCGCTTATCGTGTCGGCGCTGTTCTGCGTGTTCGCGTTTAATCGCGCGCCCGCGTCGGCTGACGGCGAAAACACCGTAAGCTTTACCACGAAGATTTACGAAACGCAGGATTCCGGGATCGTGTACGCGGAACTGCTTGTCAGGGGAAAGGAAGGGCAGAAGGTCGGCGTTACGTATCACACCGAAGGCGAAACGGCGATAGAAGGAATAGACTATAACGCGGTGGCAAACACCGTTTACCTGACGATAACTTATACCGGAACGGTCAGGTACAGTATCGCGATCAAAACCTTAAACAATTCAAGCACGCGCGAAAAATTAAGGGTATTCAACGATAAAGAGACGTTCGGGAGATACTTCTATATAGTAATAGACCGAGCGGAGAACGCAACCGTCGTCGACGACAGATGCAAGTGTTATCTGCCTTACGACCACAAGACCGAGGCGACTGTCGGCATAATGCAAAACGGCGCGGAAGCCGCGTATCTTAACTCTTATGCGACGATGCAGGAGATCTACAACGGAGGCAAGGGCAACCTTGACGGTAAATCCACCTGGAAGAGTTGGAATAACGGCGTATCTTTTGTAAACAACACGACGTCCGCTTGGCTCAACACCTTTATAAACACCGGTTTTGCAAACGCTTACGCTTCTTACATGATAAAAACGGTAGACACGGCGGACTGGCACTCCTCGACGGATATCCACCTTGTAGCGGGTAACCATCAGTTTTACGAAAAGTATGACGGAGTTGAGGAAGGGATACCCGGCACTTACCTTTATATAACGGTCAATCCACATAAGGGAAAGATCGCAGGCAAGATAAACGGGCGCAGTATGTACTTGACGTGTATAGGCAAAAACCCGTACAAGGAAGATGAAGACCTTATTGACGTTACCAGAAAGGAGATGAGTACCGACAATAAGCGCGTTTACTGGATACAGGATCAGGACGCGTGGTTTGCGAACAAAAATTCGCTCGTTGACTCCGTGTTCTTTAAGATCGAACCGCATAAAGGCGTGGTCAACTCCTATCTTGCGATCAAAAACAATAACAGGGAGTTCGACGTCGAAATCAAAAACCTTTGGTTCTTCCTTTCTTTGATCGACGATACATGTCCTATTGTAACCGGTCAGTACGTAGACGATTCCAGAATCGAAAGCGAAGGGAAACTCCGCTTCTACGTGCGTTTCAACGAACCCGTGTTCTCTTCCAAGCAAAAACCTTTGGAAGTAAAGTTGAACAACGGAACTACGCCGTACTACGCGGAATACGTCGGCGGCAATTACTCCGACACCCTTATTTACGAACTCGATATGCCGGGCACGGAAGTATCCGCTGCAAACTATCAGTTGCCGACGGACGATATCGGCGATATGGCGTATAACCTCGACGCTTACAAGAATATTAAGAACAACAAAGTCCAGAATACCGATCAGGTGAGGATCTTTAAGTTTATAAACGGCAAGATCAATAACGTTAAACCGCATATCACGGTGGATAAGGTAAACTCGTTAAAGCCGAAGAACAACTACAATCTGCTGCTTACGTTAAACGACAACGGAAGTATTCCTTTAAATAAAGGCACGTTCTACTACGAGTGGAGTAAATCCGAAACGAAGTCGAACGCAAACGATACCGCGTCGTATTCTAACGTCAGAAAAGTAACCGAAGAAGAGATGGGCTCTATAAGCGTTACCCTTTCGAGAAATCTTTCCGAAGGGATAGACAGCGGTATGTATTACCTTCACGTTTTGGCGACCGGAAACTACGGCACGAAGTCGACCGCAAGTTTCGGCCCTTACTTTTTGGACGGCGATCCGCCGGAACTCGTAAACAACCCGCTTCCGCAGAACGACCTGAGAACTAAAACTTTCGAGTTCGTAAACCGGAAAACCACGAACGCCGCCATTTATAAAATAGATATCGTAGCGAAGTGGAAGGACGACGACGGCGCAGACAATACCGCGAAGTTCAATTTGATGGACGCAAGTTCTAAAAACAGTCTTTTAAGAGTGCTTCCGGACTACACTTATCAATACGTATCCAACATAAACGACGAATTAGACGAAAACGGCGACGGCAGTCCCGATATCGCGCTCGACGAGTTTATTTTAGGCATAATGGGCGACAAGCCGAGACTTAACGTGCAGATAGCGTTCGAGGCGGAAGACACCGCGGGGAACAGAGGCACGTCCAACTTTATTTCGGTAACGTACGACAAGAGGGATTCTTTTAAGGTGGAAAGCGCCTTCCCGACGGGAGAGGGGTACGTTCCTTTAACCGACATCGAACTTCCGTATCCCGCGTTCGACATATCTTCGGTAAACAGGAACGGCGAAGGGATAAAGATAACCGTTTCCGAGGAAGACAGATCGCAGATAGTCGACGGAAGCACGGCGCTCCGCGTTATCGTTAACGACGCGGACGTTTACGAAGCGTTGCCTACCGACAAGTACACCGTCGCGATAAAAGATCTGCCGGCAGGCTTTTTCAGGCTCGTCGCAAACATCTACGGCAGTATCGACGAAACCGAAGTGGATCTCGTCGCAAATCCCGTCTGTTTCTATCTGTCGGACGGCATGAACGACGCGACGTTAAACAACGAAAGAGCGCACGGTAATATCGTGCTTATAAACAAAGTGTTCGAGATAGAAGACGCGAGGTATTACTATCTTGACAGCGAAGACAAGGTAAGCAGTCATCTTTACGGCGCGGTGTACAACGCGGACTTAAATAAGTACGAGTCCGGTTCGTCTTTACCCGCTTTCTCCTCGGTTACCGAGGCGAAAAAATACGTAAGGTTTATGGAATATCAGGACCTGCACCTTGTAAAACTTACCGCGAACATGGCGAGCATGTTAAACTCCAGCGCGGGCAGTACGACTTACGTTAAGGCGGCGGGGGAAACCCGCACCGCGCAGGAAGGACAGATCTGGGTGCGTTATAAAAAGAACACGTGGACCGACTCTTCGAACGCATACGGCTGGGGCTACTATTTTTATGCGAGCAGCGGTTCCGAGTCCGACGGGGTGGATCTTTCGAGACTTTCTTCAAACCTTATGGACGCGATCAACACAGTAGTAAACAGGATCGTTTCGGTAGGGAAAACCGTTTACCTTGTGGAAGAATCCGGACTTTGGGCACGTACGGGCGCGCCGTATCTTGCCGCTTCGCAGATGCACGTTGAAACAGAGATCGCGACGGCGACCAAGACCGGCGACGCGTTCGCCAATGCTCCCGAATACGAAGGGGACGGCGAACTTTATAAAAGTACCGTTAATATTGACGGCAAAACCTATCCGCTTGCCACGAATATGCCGTTAAGGGTAGAAGAAGGCACGCAACTTTTCTACCGTTATTACGAGTCATCGACGTGGCGACCTATCGTCGCGGAGGACGGGCAGACGCTGTCCGAGATACTTAACGACAACGCGAGCGGTATTTACGTAATAAGAGAGTACGGACCGAGAGGAATTTCGGAGTTCAGCGTTTACTTTGACAGAACGAAACCCGTGCTTAAAATGACGATAAACGGCGAACAGTACGAACTCGACGGCACGGCTATAAACTTCTCCGGCACGTCCGCGTCCATCGACGCTTTGGTCGGCGAAACGGACGAATACGGATACGTTGCGATCTATTCTTATCCCGCCAAGAGATTACAGGCGGTTTTCTATGCGAACGAAATACGCGGTTACGACTTGGGCTCTTCGAACTATTATATTCAGGTGGGCGACCGCTCGGGCAATATAGTTACCTACACCATTCTTTTATCCGACAGTTCGCTCGAAGTTAGCGTAACCGAAAGCCAGTCGCAGACCGGCGTTATCATAAGAGTTTCAAACCGCGACGACTCGGAGATCTATTCTTACGAAGTGTACTTAAACGAAGAACTTATAACTTCGGAATACGCCGAAACGAAGATATTCAAAGATCCCGGCGTGTATCGCGTCGTAGTCGTGGATATCTACGGAAATATGGTGTCCGATTCTTTTAGGTACGACTTCCCGTCTCCGCGTATGACCTGGTACTACGCGAACGCGAGCGGCGGGTATTCAAGATACGACGAAGAAAGGATCGTAAACATGGTGATCACGAAAGATCCCGCGAGTACGAGAGTTTCCAACGTCTACACTTCCGCGCGTTTAAGACTCGTGTTCGACACGACCTACGGCGAAAGCGAAATAAAGTTCGAGGTGCTTGACATCGCGTCCGGCGACTACACTTATTCCGCGGCGACGAACGTTTTAACCTTCAATACGGACGCGAACTTCAGACTCCGCGTGTGGTTCGAAGAGTATCCCGAAAACGATCACCTTTACGTGTGTAGCGCGGACGTCGAAGCGCCGAACTTCGTTACGCAGTTTGTCGGAACGACTTATTCGGCGAACGTTTCTCTCGACGACGCGGACTTTTTGGAGAAGGTAGGCGAAGGCGACGTTATCAGTCTCGAAAACCTTTCGATAACGGAAGGCGAAAGCACGGCGCTGTCCTTTGTAAGCGGCGAAGTTATCTACGGCAACCATATAACGATAACGTTAGAAGACTCCGCGGGTATCCGCTCGTACACGGTAACGCGGAACGGCCAGCCCGTAAGTCTCGCGCTCAATTCCGAAAATCAACTCGTAATAAAGAACTACGGTTACTACGAGATCACGGCGACCGATATGCTCGGCAACGTTTCGGTGTTCTCCTTTGTAAACGTTAAAGAACCCGTTGCGACCGCGACCGTGGACGAAACGGAGGCGGGAGAAGAACTCGTTTACGGGCGCGACTCCATAATAACTAAAACCGAATACGCTTCGGTAACGAGCGTCCTTATAAAGACGGCGAACGGAAACGTTACGTATAACTTCGATTATAACGGAAGAACTCTTACGTACGGTCAGTACGTATGCGCGATAGACGAAGACGGAGTAAAATACGCGGATCTGATCATGACCAAAGGCTTTTCGATGGACTTTACTTCGGAAAATATCCGTGAAAACAGATGGTACGACGTTTTGGCAAATTCGGAATATACGATATCCGTTATGTACGACTCCGAAGGCTATTTAAGTTACAAGGTGGCGTGCGTGGAAAAAGAGATCGAAGTCCAGACGCTCGTTTACGTCGGAAACAACAAGTATCCGAGTCTTTTCCTGTCGCGCCTATCAAAAGAAGTGCCGACGCTTTTACTCCTTACCAACGGTCAGGAGGCGGAGATAGTAGAAAATCTCGATTACGTCTACATTGCGGGAACGCTTACGGTAGGGGAACTTAGCGAGAACGTTACCGAACTTAAAATAGGTTACTCCGAATCCCCGGACGTTACCGAACTTATCACCGTGTATAAAGACGGAGAATACCTTGCCGACTTTTCGGGAACGGAAGACGGGTACTATAAACTCGTCGTGACCAACAAGTTCGGCAGTCAGACGGTGTACGTCGTAAATAAGATACAGGCGTTCACGTCTGTGGTAAACGTAACTTATTTGGACGGCAAGACGGTAAGATACACCGGCAACCCCGGGGCGATCAGGTCTAACAGTTTGATAGAACTCGGGGTGTTCAGCAAGAGCGTGCGGTTCGAAGTAAACGGCGATTTTTACGACGGACTTTTAGAGGGCGGTATGACCGTTCTGCAATTAAACAGGCAGGGAGAATACGACGTAAGGATCGTCGCGACGAACGGCGTGTTCGAGGAGTTCAGATTCGAGATCGCGACGGACAGTCGCTTTACGTTCGACGAAGAGTGGCTATCCGGTTACAACGAAAAAGCGCTTCTTTTGAGGCAGGGATATACCAACTCTCCGCTTTCTGTTCTTCTCGGCGACAACGTCGAATACGTTGACTTCGTTTTCGACGGAGAAACGACCGTGCTTTACGACAACGTTTCCGAAACACCCGTAAAAGACGCGGAACTTTTAAGCGGCGCGATAGGGAAAAACGGCAACGGAGTCTATACGGTAAACTTCCGGAACAAATACGGAGATCTTGCGAGCAAGGAGATACATTATTCCACGCAGTCGTCCCTTAACGTTTCGAGAAGAACGGTTTCAAATTCTACGGAGTGGAAGAGATTTACCGACGAAGAGTTAAGGAACGGTTGTTATTCAAACTACGTTCTCCGCTTTGAAACGGTAAGCAGCAACTACGAATTCCGCATAAACGGCGATAGCGTGAGCCTTGAAACGCCGAGAACTTTGGAGTTTACAAACACCAGCGGAAACGGTTCGTTCGAGTACGACGTGTACTTCCTTGACGAATACGGCAACGAGATGGCGTTTAAGGCGGTTCTCTTGCGTACGGACGTGCGCATCGAAACGCCGGATATGAACGAAATAACCGTAAACGGAAGGACTTACACGAAAGACAACGTTTCCATTACCTTCTCAAGCGACTTAAAAGCGACGGTAAGCATCGACGACGAAGAGCCGACGGCGTACACCTCGGGTTACGTGTTCTATAAGGACGGAACGTACCTGTTTACGGTAGAGGACGTAGCCGGAAACGTTACCGAGTACACGATAACGCATAAGAGCGTGAACCATTACGTTTTAGAGGACGCCAAAACCGGTCAGGCAGTCATCTCTGGCGGGGTAGTCAACGACTCTTCGGTGGTTTTTAACCCGCAGGACGATTCTGCGGTGAAGATAATGGTAAGAGACGGCGAGATCGTTTCGTCCGAAAACAGACGCACGTTCTCGAAGACGGGGCACTGGGAACTTTTGATAGAAGATTCCGTAGGCAACACTTCGTACGCCGAATTCTACGTGGTAAACAACTCTTTGGGCGAGTTTACCTACACCGCGCCTTACGACTTCGAGATAACCGAAATATGGCTTACCGACGTTAAGGGGAATAAGACGCAGATCGAATCGGACGGCAAGTCCGCACTGCTCGACAAAAACGGCGACTACGCCGTTGCGGTAACCGGCGTCGGAATAACTTCTTCGTTCAGATTTACGGTAACGATAGATTCCACACCGCCGAGCGCGACTTTGGTCGGGGTGGAGAACAACGGCGTAACGGCGAGAAACGTAACCATTAAAGGTCTTAAAAACGGCGACAACGTAAAGATCTACAAGGATAACGTGCTTATAAACGACATAGAAGTCGGGCAATCCGCCGAAACTCCGGAGATAACCACGGGCGGTAACTACCGCGTCGTGATAACCAACTTACAGGGCGTGAAAACGGAGTACGAATTCACGCGGAAAAAGATTGCGAACACCGCCACGAGCATATTCCTGATAGTGATAATATTTATGTTTGTGGGCGGAATAACGATCGGACTTTTGTACCACACGAGACAGAAGACCGACGAGTAAAAATTAAAAAATACGTCAAATTTTCAGGGCGTATTTATATAAGTAAAATACATACAGGAGGAATTATTATGTATAATTTACTTGCAGTAACCGAAAAGGACCTTAACCAGATCGTCAAACCGCTTATCGACGTGTTGGGCGTATTAGTACCCGTGCTTTTAGGCGTAGTCGGCGCGGTAGGCGCTATCTGGTGCATCGTTTTGGGCGTTAAGTATGCAAGAGCGGACGATCCGCAGGAACACGAAAAAGCAAAGAACGGCTTAAAGAACGCTATCATAGGTTTCGTTCTCGTTTTCGTTTTGCTTATCGCGTTAAAGATCGGCGTCGACGTATTCGCTAACTGGTACAGAACTTACGACTATCCGATAATTTAACCTTTTTCCGACATGAAATTTACCTTCGGTAAGCGCATATTCCGGCAAATCGCTGTCGGTTTATCTATAGTCATACTCTTTTCGCTGTCAGCGTGTTTCGATTTAGGCGCGTTCGAGGATACCCCCGGACACAAAGACTATTACGACACGTTCGGAGAAGTAGAGGCGCTGTTCGACGGCGGAAGCCACAAGTACGACGTTGAAGATTCGCTTTTTAACGACTATTCCGTAAACGAATTAGGCTGGGAAGACGAGGACGATAAAGTGGACGTAGAAGACTACGTCTATATCGTCGTGCCTTTCGAGTGCGAAAAAAGGGTACAGAGTCTTGCCTTGTTCGTACGTGCGGGAAAGGACGTAACGCTTACCGTAAACGCGTTTTATTTTGTAAACGACACGCTCGCTCCGAAGAAAATAAAGTACAAGACTTCGCCCGACACCGAAATAATAATCGAAAAGGACGAGAACGGAAACGACGTGGAGAGGGAAGTTCCCATAGAATACGACGATCCTTCGGAGACGGAGAGTATCGCGTACTCGGAATTTTCGACGGTCGCGGGCGGTTGGTCGAGTTTCATGTTGCAGGACTTTAAGCAGGAAGGTTATACGGACGGTTTACTACATACCGGACAAAACGGTTTACTTTATATCAGAATAAACGAGAATTCGGGGCAGTATCCGGAAAGGGAGACCTGTTCTTTCGATTTTATCGATCTTCTGGTAAGGGCGGTTTAAGGAGAAAAGCAAATGTTTGGTGGCATGTTCGATTGGTTTTGGAATTTTCTGTACGGCATATCGAAGTCGCTTTTCCGCATTATCGACTACCTTATGTCGTGTGCGAATATGTTATGCGGAATAGAGCCGATCAAGTATCAAGGTGTAGAAACGGATTTTCTTACCTTTCTTTTGCGCAACGAAAATATTTCGTACGGCTTCGTTGCCGCGGCGCTCATCGCGGTTATATTGACCTTCCTTTTCGGAGTCGCCGCGCTGATCCGCGCGATAGTCAGCGAAAAGTCGAATATGACGCCGGGGCAAGTGCTTGTAAAGGTCGGTAAAACTCTTCTTACCTTTATCTTTATTCCGGTGTGTCTGTCGGTACTCGTTTATTTTACGAACGTTTTAATGCAGTCGCTCTACGCCGCGACTTTGGGCGGCAGTCCCGACGGCATAGGAAGATTCCTTGCGGGCGCGTTCGGACAGGACGCGTTAAAGAACGGCGTATCCCCGAACTTTTATCTTGAATCGTCGTTTAACTATATGAGTACGAGCAGTATGAGATCCTACGTGGATTTGTCAGATTACGACTTCTTTTTCAGTTGGATCAGCGGTATCTGTATAGTTTTAAGTCTCGGTTCGGCGCTGCTTACCTTTATCGACAGAGTAATTTCGCTCGTAATTCTTTATCTTTTCTCTCCCATTTCGGTATCCACCGCCGTGGTAGACGACGGCGCGCACTTTAAATTGTGGCGGGATCAGTTTATCGTCAAGTTCCTTTTAGGGTACGGGTGTATCATAGCGATAAACGTATATACCCTGATAATCGCGGCGATAACGCAGAACGGACTCGTTTTCTTCGAAAACAACGCCTTAAATAACTTTATGAAGATACTTATCATCGTCGGCGGTTCGGTGTCCATGCAACGGATAATGGCGCTCGTCGGCAACCTCGTTTCCGCAGGAGCGGGTAGCAACGAACTTCGCGACAACGCGATCGCGGGCGCGCAGATGCGCGGATTTTTCGGAAGCGCCGCAAGGGGCTTGACTGCGCCGTTCAGGGCGACGAGATCCGCCGTAAACTTCGTGCGCGACGCGAAGCAGTTCGGCAAGGGTACGGCGATAGGTCAGCGTTTAGGATTCAGAACCGGGCGCGACTACGGCAAAATGAGTAACGTTCAACTCGCTCAGAGCAGACAACTTATGCGTGAAAAAGAGCAGATGAGAAGACAGAGCAACGCAAGTTTCTTCGGCTCGAAGAGCAGCATACAGAACGCGCTTAACGGGAAAAAGGACGGCGGTAACGGCGGTAAAGGCGGTGCGGGCGAGAAAGTACCCGTAAAAAAGGATAACGCTATCGTAAACAACGCAATAGCGAACAGTTTAAATAACAAAAAGAACGAAAAAAAGTAGGTAAGTAAATGAGAATAATACCTAAAACCGCAAAGGTTAAAATCCAGTTTTTCAAGAACGTTTCGATAGCGGACACGGTTATCGCGCTGTTTGCGTTGGCGCTTTGCACGTTGCTTTTCATTTCGAACCTCGGGATTGCAAGGATCGTTCTTATCGGTATAGTTATAATTCTTACGGTGGGGCTTTTCCTTCCGTTTGAAGGGCAACGGTTTTATATGTTTTTCGTACACTCCGTAAAGTATATGTTTTCGGTGAAAAAGTACACGAAGAACAGTAAAGCCGTACAGTCTGATATCGACAATTTTTTACCGTTCAAAAACGTTAAGGACGGTTACATAGAATACAGCGACTATTTTGCGGGCGTTCTTGAAATAGAACCGCGCGAATTCAGTCTTCTTTCGGAGTTTCGTCAGGATCAGATCATCGACGAATACTTCGGCAGGATCATAAGGAACATCGCGGATAAGACAAAAGCGTCCATCGTCAAGATCGACAGAAAACTGAACTTCGAGTCGTATATCGGATACGAAGAACGCAAAAAAGAAGGTCTGCAACTTCTGTTTAAGGAGGGCGACCTTTCAAAACAGGAACTCGACGCAAGGGTGAAGGTCATCGACGACAGGATAAGGACGTACACGACTCTTACCGTCGATACTCCCGTGTATAAGCCTTTCTACTATTTAGTCGTTTACGACGCAAATAAAGAGATCATAGAAACGATCCTTAAAGACGCGATCTCGATTTTCCGCGAGATCGGCATGGCTTCGCACATTTTAGACACGAAGGAACTCGGCATTTTCCTTAAATACAACTTTACCTCCAAATTCGAGGAAGACGACGTAAACGTTATTTCCGAAGAAGAGTTTATGCAATGGGTAAAGCCGCACGACATAGAATTCAAACCCACGTCTACCATAATTGACGGGGAAGAGTGTTTTAATTTTACGGTTAAAAACCTTCCCATATCCGTAATGAACGCTTGGGGTTACAGGATATTCAACATACCGAACACAAAGGTCGTTATGAACCTTTCGCAGTACGAGAAGCCGAAAGCGGTAAGGATGATAGACCGTTCTATTCAGGAACTCGCCTCTCAGTCCGAACAGAGTTACCGCGCGTCGTCGCTTATCGACAAGCAAACGCATATCGACACTTTGGTCGAAGTTTTAAGGATGCTCCAAAACGACAACGAATCGCTTTTCGGCGTTACTTTGCACGTTACGGTTTATCCCGAAGAGAACGCGACGAAAGATATGGTAAGGAACGCAAAAAAGAGCGTCAAACGTATATTTACCGAAGAAGGGTTCGACATCGTGGATAACTACTTCCGCCAAAGCGTCGCCTTTATTTCTTCGGAGGTATCGCGTCTTGACTCTATGATAGAGTTCCAGCGCGCGATACACTCCGGATCCGTCGCGGCGGTGTTCCCGTTCGTTCTGTCGAACGTAATGGACGACACCGGCTGTATTCTCGGTACGGAAAACGGTTACCCCGTGGTAGTCGACTTCTTTAAGCGCGATTACGAAAGGGTAAACTCCAACATGGTCGTAATCGGAAAGTCCGGTTCGGGCAAGTCCTTTGCAACCAAGACGATTTTAACTCAACTCTCCGCGGAAAACTGTAAGATCTTTATTTTAGACCCCGAAAACGAGTACTCCGTGCTTGCGCAAAATCTCGGCGGAAGGCTTATCGACGTCGGCACGGCGGCGCAGGGCAGGATCAATCCCTTCCACGTAATAACCACGTTAGAAGGGGACGAGGTCGGCAGCGAATCGAAGATAAACAACTTTGCGGTCCACCTTCAGTTTTTAGAGGAGTTTTTCAGAGTTGCGCTCGAGGGCATCAGTTCGGAGGCGTTAGAATATCTTAACAATATAATAATCGACCTGTATAAACAGAAAAAGATAGGCTCGAAAACGGATTTCAGCAAACTCAGCCCCAAAGATTACCCTACGTTCGACGAACTCGACGCGCTTATAAGTAAACGGCTTTTAAGCACGCAGATCGAATACGACGTTACGCAACTCCGTATCCTTCACAACTATATTTCGAAGTTCGCCGGCGAAGGCAGAAACGCAAACCTCTGGAACGGCGAAAGCACGCTGTCTGTTAAAGAGAACTTTACGGTGTTTAACTTCCAGAGTCTTCTTGCCAACAAGAACGGAGTCATTGCCAACGCGCAGATGCTTATGGTGTTAAAGTGGCTGGATAACGAGATAATCAAAAACCGCGACTTTAACATCAAGCACGGGACTAACCGTAAAATAGTCGTGTGTATCGACGAAGCGCACGTATTTATCGATCCGAAGTACCCCGTCGCGCTCGACTTTATGTATCAACTCGCAAAGCGTATCAGAAAGTACAACGGTATGCAGATAGTAATTACCCAGAACATAAAAGACTTCGTGGGGAGCGAAGAGATCGTCAGAAAATCCACCGCGATAATCAACGCGTGTCAGTATTCGTTTATATTCGCGTTAGCGCCTAACGATATGGACGATCTTTGTACGTTGTACGACAAGGCGGGAAGAATAAACGAGACCGAGCAGGATCAGATAGTAAACAACGCGAGGGGCGACGCGTTTATAATCACTTCGCCGACGAGCAGAACGAACATAAAGATAATAGCGTCCGAAACGACGCAACAGATGTTCGGGGAAGGAAAATAAGAAAAGGAGTGTAGAATATGATTAAACTCAACGAAATGGTTGAAAGACTTAACAACGCGAATTCTAATCCCAAGAATTCAACGGTAAAACTTAAAGCGTTAGTAGATTACCTTGCGGAAAACTATTCCGAAAACCAAAACGAAATATCAAACAACGTATCTTTGGACGAAGCGATTTACGTCGCTAAAAAGAATATATGCGAAGACGTAATACAGAATAGGCAGGAAAGAGGGATAGACGGAAAAAACCCCGACTTACTGTGTAACTACGGTGCGTACGGGGATAAAGGCAACTGGACGATGGGCTTTTTTATGCGTTCGCCGAGAGA
>CAMPBJ010000008.1 GCA_946637575.1 uncultured Clostridia bacterium
CTTTCATCGGAACTCCTTTATCGGCAAGCACTTTTTCGATAAAGTCGCGCTCGTCCTTTACTCTCTCCGTAAAGCCCATACCCCCTATATATTCCGGAATATATATCCCGTGATTATCCGTTCCGCTGAACTTGATCTTATTGTACTCGGAGCAATAAACCTCGGCAAGCCTGTTGGTGCGCTCGTCTCTCATCGCGTTGAACACTTCAACGCCCGTAACTTCGGGGTATAGTCTGATGTGATCGATATATCCTGCCTCTCTATAAGGGTGCGCTTGGACTGTTAGCGCGCCTTTTTCGTTCGCGTAGTTTATAAACTCCCTTAAACTCATCTGCATTATCTCAGGCATAGAGGCAAGATCGTGCTTATCCCAGCCGTACACTAAAACGTCCGTTCCGGCGTAGGAATACTCGATCCCGAAGAAAACCCGCAACTTATCCCCCGCAAGTTCCTTGACCTTTTCGTATCCTTTCGCGTACCCGAATATCTTCTCCTTATACGGCATAGCGGGATCGCGGAGAGCGTCCACACAGTTTCCGTTTAAAAAGTGATCGGTTATAAACACCCCGTCGTATCCGTTTTTAACGTAAAAATCGACTATTTTTTCGGGTGCAAATCTCGAACATCTGCTCGAAGTTTCGGTATGACAATGCGTTTCGTAGATATACATATGTAAACTTCCTTAAAAAATCAAAAGTACTGCAAGAACGGAAATGCAGGAAAGGATCGCAACGACGATAAGCGACAACTTAAACGCCGCCGCGATCAGCGCAACGACCGTGCCGACAAGTCCCGCGTAGAAATTCTCCGTCGTGTACAGCACGGCGGGAAAGGTCATTGCGGATAAAACCGCGTACGGTATGTAATATAAAAGGCTTCTTATAAACCTTGATTTGACTTTCCTTTTAAAAAAAACGAAGGGGAGCATTCTTATAAGGTAGGTTACTCCGCACATCGTAAGCATAAGTAAAAAAACTTTCAGCCCGTCGCTCATACCGCGTCCTCCTTTTCCTTCTCCTCTTTAACGGGGAATAAAAGCGCCATTACGACGGAAGAAACAAGCGTGCAGATAACGACGGCAAAACCCGAACTAACGTTCTCGTTTAAGACGGGTACGTAATAAAAAACGCAACTTATTGCGGCTGAAAGCAGAACGACGAATAAAACGCTTACGCTCTTTATAGACGGCGGAATTATTATCGCGATAAACATAGCGTAAAGCGCGATGCCGAGCGAAGATATAACGATCGTCGGAAGAATATCCCCCGTGATCGCACCGAGGAAAGTGCCGAGCGACCACAGCAGATAAGGCAAAAAGATTAGCCCCCGAAAGTAATTCGTGTTTATATCTTCCTTTTTTGACACCGCGACGGCAAAGATCTCGTCCGTTATAAAGGCAGAATAGAAAAAGCGTTTTGCGGTGGTAAAGGATGCGTCCAACTTCTGCGACAGCGCGATACTCATTAAAAAATAACGGGAGTTTATCACCGTTTCGGTAATAAGCATCTCTAAAATACCGCCGAGCGCGACGATGATCGAAAGCCCCGCAAACTGCCCCGCGGAAGTAAGGTTGGTCATGGAAATGAGCGTTGAAATAAAAAACGGCACGCCCAAAGCGCTCGCGCCAACGCCGAACGCAAAAGACACCGAAAGATACCCAAGCCCTATCGGAAGCCCGTCCTTTATTCCGTTTTTAAACGTCAAAGTTTTTTCCATATGTTACCTTACGGTTATTTTAGCACAATTTATAAATAAAGCAAAACGTTTGGAAAAGAAAAACGCCGCCCTTAAAGGACGGCGTTTTAATTGTTACCCTGATTAAACGTTGCCTTGCGCTTTCATCGCTTCCGCAACCTTTATAAAGCCGGCGATATTCGCACCCGCCATGTAGTTGCCGGGCATACCGTAGTCTTTACTCGCCTTGTCGCAAGCGGCAAAGATGCTGACCATAATACCATGAAGTCTTTCGTCTACTTCCTCGAAAGTCCAGGAAAGTCTTAACGAGTTCTGGCTCATCTCTAAACCGCTGGTCGCAACACCGCCCGCGTTCGCCGCTTTTGCGGGACCGTACAACATACCGTTTGCAAAGTAAGTGTCGATCGCCTCGGGAGTAGAAGGCATGTTCGCGCCTTCTGATACTACCTTACAGCCGTTTTTAGCAAGGATCTTTGCGGATTCGCCGTCGATCTCGTTCTGCGTGGCGCAGGGAAGCGCGATGTCGCACGGAATAGTCCAGATGCCCTTGCACCCTTCGGTGTAGGTCGCGTTCTTGCGGTAGTTAAGATATTCTTTGATCCTTCCGCGTTTGACTTCCTTTATCTCTTTGACCGCGTCAAGATCAATACCTTCCGCGTCGTAGATATAACCGTTGGAGTCGCTCATCGCAACTACTTTCGCGCCGTAGGTTTTCGCCTTTTCGCAAGCGTAGATGGCGACGTTGCCCGAGCCGGAGATAAGAACGGTCTTACCCTCGAAACTCATGCCGTTTGCCTTTAACATTTCGTGGGTAAAGTAGCAAAGACCATACCCCGTCGCCTGCGTTCTCGCAAGCGATCCGCCGTAGGGAAGTCCCTTTCCGGTGAGAACGCCTACCCACTCGTTTCTTATTCTCTTGTACTGTCCGAACATATAGCCGATCTCTCTTGCGCCCGTTCCGATGTCGCCCGCGGGAACGTCGGTATCCGCGCCGATATACTTACAAAGTTCGGTCATAAAGCTTTGGCAGAATCTCATAATCTCCGCGTCGCTCTTTCCCTTAGGATCGAAGTCCGAACCGCCTTTGCCGCCGCCCATGGGGAGCGTCGTTAAAGAGTTTTTGAAGATCTGCTCGAATCCCAAGAACTTGATGATGCCGAGATTTACGGACGGGTGAAGTCTTATTCCGCCCTTGTAAGGTCCTATCGCGGAGTTGAACTGAACTCTGTAACCGCGGTTTACCTGAACCTTGCCGTTGTCGTCTACCCACGGAACTCTGAACATGATCTGTCTTTCGGGTTCGACGATCCTTTCCAAAACACCGGCGTCAACGAGGTCCTGCCTCTTTTCGATGACCGGTTCTAACGAAGTGAAAACTTCGGTAACTGCCTGAATAAATTCGGGCTCGTTGGGGTTTCTCTTCTTCGTCCTTTCCAAAAGGTCTAATAAATAAGCGTTTTTGATAGCCATAATAAACTTCTCCCTTCGTTTTTTCTTATTTTATCACAAAAGTTTGCGGTTTGTGTTGTTTTTTTTATAAAAATTCGTTTTGTACGATATTATTTTTCGTTATATTACCGTTTTTTTTAAAAACATCGCTGAAGATCTATCAGCACGGCAAAAAGGAGTATCAGAACAAATCCTACCGTGTGTATGATCCCTTCCGCTTTTCTGTTTACGGGCTTTCCCCTGATCCACTCTATTACGGTAAACACCACCCTTGCGCCGTCGAGCGCGGGAATAGGCAAAATATTAAAGAGCGCAAGGTTTACACCGATCAGCGCCGCGATGTTAAGTAAATATTGCAGTCCGCCGATCCTTATAACTTCCGCGGTTACCGCGACCGTCGTTACCGTTCCGCCGAGCGAAGATAAACCGAGCGATCCGCGGAAAAGTTGCCCCACCACCACGAATATCGTCGAGGCAAGTTTAAAAGAGTACTCGAAGGTCTTGCCTATTATCTCGAAAAAGGAAAGACGGTAGTTCGTAGTCTTCAGTCCGCTGTCGATAATTTCCCCGTTCCCGTCTTCCGCGTAGTTTAACCCGAGCGAATTTAAAAGCGTCCTTATATCTTCGACGTTTTTAAAGTTCGCGTCGGCAAGGAGCGGAACGCTTATTTCGATCTTTTCTCCGTTTCTGACGACGATGCACTTTATGATATCGCCCTCGCGCTTTCCGTCTAAAACCGTCATAAGATCCGTAGACATATAGACGTTCTTTCCTTCCGCAGAAAGAACGATATCGCCGCTGCAAAACGCGCTGTTTTCTTTAACGCTTTTAGTTACGAGCGCGCTCTGACCGTAGGCTGTAAACATTATGGCGATAAGTAAAAGCGCGGTAAGGTAGTTCATTAAAACGCCGGAAACAAGAACGATAATGCGTTTCCACGGCGGCTTGTTGTTAAACGCGCGGTCGCTTGCGTCTTCCTTATCTTCACCTAAAAATGCGCAGTAACCGCCCAAAGGGAAAAGACGGACGGAGAACAATTCCCCATCCGCTTTTTTCTTCTGAAACAGTTTAGGCCCGAAGCCTATTGAAAACTCTTCGATACCGAAGCCCAATATCTTACCCGCGATAAAATGCCCGAGTTCGTGTACCGTGATCATCAGAAGAAGAACGAGTACCGCAAGCAGAATATAGCCGATATAAGACATTACTTCCGAAAAGGTCGCAAGTAAATTATACATTTCTTATCAAATATCTCTCAGCAAAAGATTCGCCGAACTTGTCGGCAGCGGTCAGCGATTCGACAGTTACTTCGCCGTTTCCCTTGAACGCGGAGAGCGCGCCCGAAAGTATTTTATGAATATCGAAGTAAAAAATATCACCTGAAAGAAAAGCTTTCACCGCGCGTTCGTTCGCGCCGTTTACGACCGCGGGGTACAGCCCGCCCTTTTTCTCCGCCTCCAAAACGAGCGAAAAACAAGGAAATCTTTCGTTATCTACGCTACCGAAAGTAAGTTTCCCGATTTTTGCAAAATCTAAACTCTTTAACCCGGATTCGTATCTATTTGGGTAGGAAAGCGCGATCTGGATAGGCAGTTCCATATTAGGATAGGACATCTGCGCGATGGTAGAACCGTCCTTAAACTCCACCATTGAGTGAATTATGCTTTCCCTGTGGATTATCACGTCGATATTTTCGTAATCCGCGCCGAAAAGGTGGTGCGCCTCCGCGACCTCGAACGCTTTATTTACGAGCGTCGCGCAGTCGACGGTTATCTTCGCGCCCATATTCCAGGTGGGGTGAGAAAGCGCGTCCTTTACTTTCGCGGTGCGGAGTTGTTCTGTCGAATAGTCGCGCAACGCGCCGCCGGAAGAGGTCAGGATAAGCCTTTTATACGGCTTTTTAAAGTCAAAGTCGAGCGCCTGCCATATCGCCGAGTGTTCGCTGTCGATAGGGGTTATCGTAATGCCGGCTTCTTTTGCCTTTTTCATTACGAGTTCGCCGCCGACGACAAGACTTTCCTTGTTTGCGAGAGCGACGTCTTTTTTCAGTTCTATCGCACGGAGAACGGCTTTTATCCCCAAAAACCCGACCAGCGCGACGACGACGATATCTGCGTCCTCTATTATCGCGGACAAAAACGCGTTTTCGCTTCCGGATATGACTTCAACGCCCTTCGGCGCGGTGTATTCCTTATTAAGTTCGGTCGCGATCGTGGCGATCCTCGGGCGGAACTCGTCCACCTGTCTTAAAAAAAGACCTGCGTTAGAACCCGCTGAGATGGACACTATCGAAAACTTGTCCGGATTTCTACGGACTACCGAAGTAACCTGCGTTCCGATAGAACCCGTACTCCCGATAAGCGCGATTTTTTTTATTTTTCCACTCACATCAACACCATCATTAAAAGTATGTACGGCGCGATAAACAGCATGCTGTCGATCCTATCAAGCACGCCGCCGTGCCCGGGCATTATTTTGCCCATATCCTTTATACCGACCGAACGTTTTATATAACTCTCGAAAAGGTCGCCGAAAATCCCGACGATACTTGCGATAAATCCTATGAAAATAAAGATAAACAAAGGCGATGCAACGCGCGGAACGGGTTTAAAGACGACGTACACCAAAAGTCCCGCAAGCGCGCCGCCGACAGCGCCCGCCACCGCGCCCGCCCAGGTTTTCTTCGGGCTTAAATTCGGAGCGAGACGTAACGCCTTGCCCTTTCTTATTTTATTGTACAGCATACCGAAAAGGTACGCGAACGTGTCCGAAATAGCGGGGATAATGAAAATAAGGTACAGCCCTATAACGCCCGCCTGCCCGTTGACGTCGTTTAAAATCATCATCGAAAGAACGCCAAGGAAGGGATAAACGAGCGTGAACACCGTTACCCCCCATTTTTTGAACGTATCTTTCGTTATTAGTTTTACGATGAGTAAAGAAAGCGCGGTAACTCCGATAACGCCGAGAGTTATGTAGAGCGCGTTCCACTTGTTAAGGAAATGTTCGGCGACTACGTAGATTACCGGCAGTACCGCGCCGGAAATAACGGTCGTCCAAAACCCGCACGGAAGTTCGCGATCTTTAAGCGCCCTTGCGAGCTCGAAAGATCCGAACGCGCATAAAAACCACAAAAACGCGTCGAACGCGACCGCGCGAACGTAAGCGCGGAGCAGGAAAAATCCCACCACGATGGCGCAGTAAACTGCGCCCGAAATTGTTCTTTTAAGCATATCACACCTTCCCGTACCGACGGTTTCTTTGTCCGAACTCCTCTATCGCCTTGTCGAATTCCGCCTCGTCAAAGTCCGGCCACAAAACGTCGGTAAAATAAAGTTCCGAGTACGCGCCCTGATAGAGAAGGAAGTTAGACAGCCGCTTTTCGCCGCCCGTCCTTATGATCAGGTCGGGTTCGCCGAAAGGCGCGGTATATAGCCTTTCCGAAACGGAAGAGACGGTAACTTCCTTGCCGTCGCGTATAAGCACGTTCACCGCGGAGACGATCTCTTGCCTTCCGCCGTAGTTTATCGCAACGAGAAGGTTTCTCCCCTCGTTGTTTTCGGACTTTTTCTCGTCGCGCTCAATTAGTTCTCTTAACTCGTCGGAAAGTCTTGACTTATCCCCTATGACTTTAAGGCGCACGTTGTTTTTAAGCGCTTTCCCTATAAACTTCGTAAAATAAACTTTTAAAAGTCGCATAAGTTCGTCGACTTCTTCTTTCGGTCTTTCCCAGTTCTCGGCGGAAAACGCGTAAAGCGTAAGCGTTTTTACGCCTTTAAAAAAAGCGTGACTGACTATCCTGTCGACGTTCTTGCTCCCTTCCCTGTGCCCTGCGGAACGGTTCTTCCCGCGGGCTGTCGCCCATCTGCCGTTGCCGTCCATTATTATCGCAACGTGCGAAGGTATTTTACTCCCGTTAATGTCCATAGGATCAAACGCTCATTATGTCCTTTTCTTTTTCCTGTTCGAGCTTGTCGATTTTAGCGACCGCGTCGGTAATAACTTTCTCTATCTCCTGTTCGCAGATAGCGTGTTCGTCTTCAGAGAGTTCCTTATCGTTTTTCATCTTCTTTAAGGTGTCCATCGCGTCTCTTCTTATGTTGCGAACGGCAACTTTCGCGTCTTCGCCCATTTTCTTTACTTCTTTGGTAAGTTCCTTTCTTCTCTCTTCGGTAAGCACGGGGAACACGAGTCTTATGACCTTACCGTCGTTAGTGGGGGTTATACCGAGATTTTCGGCTAAAAGTTGCTTTTCTATAACTTTAAGCATAGATATATCCCACGGCGCGATGACGAGGCATCTGCCTTCGGAAACGGAGATGTTGCCGACCTGGTTTATGGGAGAAGGCGTGCCGTAGTAGTCCACGCGGACTTTGTCTAAAATGTGCGGATTCGCGCGCCCTGCCCTTATCGTAACGTATTCCTGATTAAGGACGGAAACGGTTTTATCCGTTCTCTCCATGGTCTCCATCATAAGCATTTCGTATTTTTCGTTTTCAATAGCCATTTCCCTTCTCCTTTTTTACTTTATTATCGTTCCTATTTTGTCGCCCGTTATCGCGCGAAGAAGCGCGTCTTTTTCATAAAGCCCGAAGGCAAGCACGGGGATCTTGTTTTCCATACACAAAGTTATCGCTGTGGTGTCCATCGCCTTTAAGCCTCGGGCGATAAAATCTTTATACGATATCTCATCAAGTTTTTTAGCGTTCGGATTGAGTTTCGGATCGGAATCGTAGATACCGTCCACGTTCTTTGCAAGAAGGAGTATATCCGCACCTATCTCCGCCGCGCGAAGCGCCGCGCCCGTGTCCGTCGTAAAGTACGGGTTACCCGTTCCGCAAGCGAAGATTACGACTCTTCCCTTCCCCAAGTGCGACATGGCTTTCCTTAAAATGTAAGGCTCGGCGACTCTCACGATCGTAAGCGCGGTCTGGACTCTCGTCTGCACGCCTTTCTTTTCGAGTGCGTCTTGAAGCGCGATCGCGTTCATGACCGTCGCAAGCATACCCATATGATCCGCCGTCGTTCTGTCCATCTCTTCGCCCTGTCTTCCGCGCCAGAAGTTCCCGCCGCCAACTACGACGCCTATCTCGACGCCGAGTTTTTTAACGGATATTATCTCGTCCGTTATCACGTCAATGACCTTCGGGTTTATTCCCGTTCCGTTCTCTCCTGCAAGCGCTTCGCCCGAAAGTTTAATAAGCGCCCTCTTGTAAATTGCCTCGCGCATACCGTCGCTCCTTAAAATATGTAGTTCTTTCTTTATATTATATAATAAATTTTCTCCTTTGTCTATACGAATTTTACAAAAGATCGCCCAAAATAAAAAAGAGCGGTTTTGCCCGCTCTTTTATTTTAAGCCTGTATTTTCATTTTGATATCTTTCAAAGCGCTCTTTTCAAGTCTCGATACCTGCGCTTGCGATATCCCGACTTCCGCGCTTATCTCGGTCTGCGTTTTCCCCTCGAAGTAACGAAGAAGAATTATCTTTCTTTCCCGCTCGCTCAAAGTTTTAAGCGCGTTATCCAAAGCCACCGACTCCATCCAGTTTTCTTCGGTGTTCTTTTCGTCGCTTATGCTGTCGACAAGCAGAAGTTCGTCCCCGTTTTTGCTGTACACGGGGTCGTAAAGCGACACCGTGTCCGAGATCGCGTCCAGCGCGAACGACACGTCGGACACCGCGACGTTAAGTTCCTTTGCGATGAGTTCTAACGTCGGCTCTTCGTGGCGTTTTTCAATTTCGCTTCGCGCTCTTAACGCGTGGTACGCCGTATCTCGCACGGATCTCGGGATACGCAGCGAGTTCGCGCCTTTTATCACGCGCTTGATCTCGCCTATTATCATCGGCACGGCGTAGGTGGAAAACCTTACCCCGTACGATAAATCGAACCTGTCTATCGCCTTAATTAAGCCGATCACACCCGCCTGAAACACGTCGTCGTAAGATCCGGTCTTTAACCGAAACCGCTTTGCGACGGCTAAAACGAGCCTGAAATTGGCGACGATAAAGCGTTCGCGCGCAGCGTTATCGCCCGCGGTGAGTTTTTTTAAAAGTTCCGCCGACTCTCGTTCCGAAAGTCGCGGAAGGTCTGACGTTGATACCCCCGAAATAAACACTTTTCCTTCCATATTTTCTCCTATGTACAAAGGGGGCTTTTTTAGTATTCTCCCGTAAAATCGGTTTTATACTTTTCTTTTCCAAAAAAACGTGATATACTTTCCCTATGTTTACCACGGTTTTTATAGACATCGACAATACTCTGCTCGATTTTGACAAGTGCGCAAAGGACTCCATAAAAAGAGCGTGCGACTTTTTTTCGCTTGCGTACCCCAAAAACCTCTTTGCCGAGTTTATAAAAACGAACGATATGCTGTGGGGCATGATCGAAAAAGGAACGCTGACAAGAGAAGAACTGCACAAAATAAGGTTCGAACTCGTTTTTAAAAGCGCGGGCGTAAACTTCGACGGGCAGACCTTTGAAAAGAAGTTTCGGGAGTATTTACGTGAAAGCCACGAAAAGGTGGACGGCGCGGACGAACTTCTCTTCTACCTATCTAAAAAATACAGGATCTACGCCGTCTCTAACGCCGCGCACAAAGAACAGGCGACAAGGCTTGAAAAAGCCGGGCTTTATAAATACTTTTCGGGTGTTTTCGTGTCCGACGAGATAGGAGCGCAAAAACCGAATAAAGAGTTTTTCGACGAGTGTTTTAAGCGTATCCCGAACTGTAAAATAAGCGAAACCGTTATGATCGGCGACTCCCTTTCCGCGGACATTTCGGGCGGAAAGGAGTACGGGCTTTTTACCGTATGGTTTAATTTTAAGAACACGGGTGCAAAAAGCACCGCCGACGTTACGGTAAACCGCCTTACGGATATAAAAAAATACCTGTAATATCACACCATTTTCACAAACTCTTTTTTTAACTTAAAGAGTATCTTCTTTTCAAGTCTGCTTATGTAACTTTGGGAGATCCCCATCATATCCGCAACCTCGCGTTGCGTTTTTTCTTCTTCGCCGAAAAGCCCGAACCGAAGTTCCATTATCCGCTTTTCGCGGTCTGAAAGTTTACTTAACGCGACCAGCAGAAGTTCTTCTTCCACCCCGCTTTCCACTTTTTTATAGAGCGCGTCCCCGTCCGTTCCCAAAACGTCCGAAAGGCACAGTTCGTTGCCGTCCGCGTCGGTGTTTAAAGGCTCGTCGAACGAAACTTCGCCCTTTAACTTCACCGTCTTTCTTAAATGCATAAGTATTTCGTTCTCGATGCAACGGGAAGCGTACGTCGCAAGTTTTATGTTCTTGTCCTGATTGAAAGAGTTTACCGCTTTTATTAAACCTATCGCGCCTATCGACACCAAATCGTCCAGATCGACGCCCGTGTTCTCGAATCTTCGCGCTATGTAAACGACGAGCCGTAAGTTATGCTCGATCAATTCTTCTTTCACTTTTTCGTCGCCGCTAGATAGTCGCTTTAACTTTTCGCTCTCCTCTTCCGGCGAAAAGGGAGAAGGTAGACTTTCCCCGCCGCCGATATATAAAAGCAAGTCCTCTTTTAAGTCGAGTTTTTTAAGAAGCCTTTTTATTTTTTTCAACAAACAGTTAAACATCGCCTTTCTCCTTTAACTCGGGGTGAAGAATCACGCCGTATCTTAACGCGGTTTTGGACACGATCGCGTTTACGTTAGTATATATATTCGGCTCGGGTTCAAAATATATCACCGCGCGCTCGACCGTAAACCCCAAAGATTCGCTCTCCCCCGAAACCGTGCTTACGGCGATCTTTTTAAAATCCAAACCGCCGAGATCCAACGTAAAAAGTTTTTTAAAAATCTTTTTATCCACCACGATAACAGGTTCGCCATCATACGATAAACCGTTACCCGTATCCATAAATCCCACCGTTTCCACCTTTTTTTCTCCGCAAAACAGTTCTACTTTAAAGCAAAGTTTTTCGTCTTTTTTCCGCATAATCGCAGACTTTATAAAGAAAACGGCAAGTTTTATAAAAACGTAAGCCGGGATAAACGCAAGCGCGACCGGAAGTTCGGAAAAGTACCTGACGGAAAGAAGTCCGTACAGTCCCGTTACCGCGCCGCCCGTAAAAAAGGTGAAAAGGAAAAATATTGCTGTAACTTTTAAGTAGCCCGAAAACGTCCTGTGTTTTGCGGAAAGATACGAAAGAAAACACCCGAACAGGACTTTCGCTAAAAAAGAAAGTATATCCCCGAACTCGAAGGTCGGAAATACGAGCGCGAACGCACCGCCCAAGAGTCCGCACGCTACAATTCGCAGTTTATTTACTTTTATCCCCGAAAGAACGAGCGAAGACCTTAAAAGACAGCAGTCGATAACGAAGTTATCGAATAAAACGTATTCAACGTAAACTATCATAAAACCCCCGCGCTACTATCGTAGCGCGGGGGTTTATAAAATTAAAAAAACAATATGTCGTAAATTAAAGACTTTTGCGGAAAGGTTAGATCGCCTTTTTCTCTCTCTTTCCGCGCTTTACCGCGGAGTAGATAATAAGCGACACGCAAATGACGACCGCGGCGGCGATTATAAGGATAGCGCAGGATAAGAAAAACTCTTCGGGAAGTATCTTTATTATCCCGTCCTTTACTTCGTCGAAAGTCCAGTTCGTCTTCCCCGGGAAAAAGACGTGGTGGAAGGTAACGAACGCGAAGTTAAAATCGATTACGGCGGTTATCCCCACGATCGCCATTAAAGAAAGGATTGTTACGCCCGAATAAAAAGACGGCGTAAACCCGTTAAACTTTTTCAGTTCCACCACCTTTTTAAGCGACAGTATTTTAAGTATTATCGTAACGAAAAGCGAAACGATAAGCGCGATCAAATTTAAGTCGAAAAGCGCCTTGCAGTCGTAAAAATGCGCCATGCCCTCCTCGGAATACGGGAAAACGCCCGTTCCAAACTCCCCGCCGAAGGTTAAAAAGTTAAGCACTTCGTCGTACGAATTCTTTATTTCGGCAAAACTTAAACCCGTGCTTTCGGGAAGCCCCAAGGGGTTTATCTGCATGTAGTAGAAAAATCTGCAATATATCGGGAGCGCGATCGAAAAGGTTAAAATCAGCACCGCGACGGCGATAATATACAGGACGGTCAGAGCCGTATTAAGCGCGTTTTTTTTCATTTCATAAACTCCGTTATGATACCGTTCTGCACGTAAAGATACTCGTCCTTTATTCTGACCACGTTGCCGACTATTTCAAGATACGGCTTGTTTTTATTAAGCGCGGTCTTGTATTCGCTCATAAAATCCGCGCCGAACTCTTTATTAAACTTTTCCACGTCCACGCCGTACTTTGTCCTAAGCCCAAGCATTATATATTCGAACTTCGCGTCGTCGCCCTCGATAACGTCCGACGATATTTCGGGGCTTTTGTTAAAAATAACCGCGTTCATATACTCGTCGATCTTAAAGGTGTTGGTAAACCGTCTGCCGTCCATAAACGAAGACGCGGAAACTCCGCAACCTATATACTCGCCGCGTTTCCAGTAGTTTAAGTTGTGTTTGCTCTCGAACCCCGGAAGACAAAAGTTCGACACTTCGTACCTTGAATACCCTTTTCCCTTTAAGTAGGCTACCACCCCTTCGTAAAGTTCGCCCGTCTCGTCGTCGGATAAAAGTTCGCCGTTTAAAAAGTCCGTGTAGATCGGCGTTCCGACTTCGCAGGTTAAGGCGTACACGGAAAGGTGTTTCGCTCCGCCGAGGATAGCAAGATCTATCGTCTTTTTAACGTCTTCTATTTTCTGATCCCAAAGCCCGATAAGGATATCCGCGCTTATGTTTTCGCCTTTAAGAAGGTTACAGGTGTTTAAAAAGTCCTTTGCTGTATGTATTCGGTTAAGCCTTTTAAGTTCTTCGTCGAACCCCGACTGAAGTCCTATCGAAAAGCGATTTATTCCCGCGCTTTTGTAGGCTTTTATTTTATTCTCGTCCACCGTGCCGGGATTTAATTCTATCGTGATCTCCGCGTCGGCTCTTAAAGTAAAGCACTTTTTTATCTGTCTTAACGTGCCGACGATAAACTTCGGATCGACGATGGAAGGCGTACCCCCGCCTATATACACGGTGTCGTAAACCTTGTTTTTATACTGCTCCGCCCTTCCCTTTATCTCGCGGTAAAGACAGGCAAAGTAAGCCTCCGTCTTTCCGATCTCCTTTGGGTAAGACGCAAAGTCGCAGTAAGTACATTTACTTTTGCAAAACGGTATATGTATATAGATCCCTGCCATAATTCCCCTTTTATTTCCCCGAAAGCGCGATAAGTTCTTTTAATGAAGAAAGTTTTTCTTCGGGTTTCTTTTCAAGATAGTACTCTAAAAGTTTAAGCGCGCCGATAAGTCCTTCTTCGGTCTTTTCGTTATAGTAAGCGGACTTTAAGGCGAAAAACGTTTCCGTCTTTATCTCCCTTGCCTTTCCCTCGGGCGAAGAAAAAAACGCACCCGTCCTGTAATCGAAGTAGGCTTTGTCGGTTATTGTTGCAAAAAAATTCAGACCGTAGCCGGCAAGTGAGAGCGCGGATATCAAAAACCTTACGGTCGCGAAAGCGTAGTTTTCGCCGTACGCTATCTCTTTTAACGCGTCCACCGCGCAGAAAAAAAGGTCATGCGACACGATGTTTTCTTTGGCGAATTTTTTAATAAACTCCAAAACGACCGAGCCTGCGTAGAACTTTCTTATATCTTCCCTTATGGGATAGAAACTGTCGATAAGGCTTGCGTTTATTACCGTCTTAAATCCGTTTTTATCTAAAAAGATAAATTCGGCAAAACAAAAAGGCTCGGAGGCGAACTTTAACTTCGCTCCTGCCTTTTTAACCCCCTTTATTTTAGCGGAAACGGTGCCCTGTTCTACCGTGAACACGGACAGAATTTTGTCGTTCTCGGCGACGTTTACGCCGCCCAAAACTATACCGTTCGCCTTTTCTTCCATTTTTACCTACTTTTTTATCAATCTCTTATACAGAAGATAATAGGAAATATCCCCCGTCTTTTCAAACAGTTCCCACGCAGAGTCGCTAGGGCGCTTAAAGTCGAATTTATCTTTATTCTTATCCATACCGTTAGTATGGCGCTTAAAATTAGAGTTATGCGTTAACGCCCGTTTTTTCTACCACGTATTTGGCGTAGATTCCGGCGACGTTTATCCCCGTCGCCTTTTCCATGCCTAAAAAAAACGCGTTCGAATTGACTTCGCACACAAACGGTTCGCCGTTATCGCCGTACAAAAGATCCACGCCGCAGTAGTCGAGAGAAAGGATTTCGGCGCACTTCTCGGCGGTTTTTATAAAACTTTCGGGCGGATCGATCTTTTTACACTCTCCGCCAAGCGCGACGTTGGATCTGAAATCCTTCTCGTTTCTTCGCTCCATCACCGCGACTGCCTTTCCGCCGATAACGATAACGCGAACGTCCGTTCCCTTTTCTTTTCCCAGATACCTTTGGAAAAGGTGTGGTTTACACTTTAATTTTTCCGCTAAAACCTTTAATTCCTCTAAGTTCTCCGCAAGGTACACGCCCTTTCCCATAGAGCCGTAACTTTCCTTTACGACTATCGGAAACCCGAGTTTTTCGGATATGCCCCTTAAATATTCGTCGGGCAGTTCCGCTTTCTCGTCAAAACAGAGCCTACCGAACACCGTGTCCGGAATATTTATTCCGCTACCCGACAGCGCGATATATGTTTCCGCCTTATCGTCGCAACACCTTATCGCGTCGTGCGAGTTAAAAAGGCGAACACCCGCTTTTTTAAGCGCACCCGAAACGTACTTATCTTTGTCGAGAAAAATCGCAAAATCGCATACGTATTCGTTTTTTATCCGCCCGTCACTTAAAAAAAGCCCGTCCGCGCCGGCGACGATATCCGCCGAAACGCCTAAATCCGCGAACTCTTTTTTAAGCCTTTCCGCGGAGATAACGCTCTCTTTCGGAATAAGGTACGGGTTGATAAAGATAAGCCCTTTCATTAAAACAGCACCGTTATACTTCCG
>CAMPBJ010000009.1 GCA_946637575.1 uncultured Clostridia bacterium
TTGATGTTCGCCTGAGCAGCCGCGAGGCGAGCGATCGGAACGCGGAAGGGCGAGCAGGAAACGTAGTCGAGTCCTATCGAGTGGCAGAACTCGATCGACGCGGGATCGCCGCCGTGTTCTCCGCAGATACCGCAGTGAAGTTTGGCGTTCGCGCCTTTGCCGAGTTTGACAGCCATGTCCATAAGTCTGCCGACTCCCGTTTCGTCAAGTCTTGCGAACGGATCGAATTCGTAGATCTTCGCCTTATAGTAGTCGGGAAGGAATCTGCCCGAATCGTCACGCGAGAAGCCGAAAGTCATCTGCGTTAAGTCGTTCGTGCCGAAGCAGAAGAACTCAGCCTCTTTCGCGATCTCGTCCGCGGTAAGAGCCGCTCTCGGGATTTCGATCATCGTACCGACTTCGTACTTTAACTCTATTCCGGCGTCCTTTATGACTTTATCCGCCGTTTCGACGACGATCTTTTTGCAGTAAGCAAGTTCTTTGACTTCGCCGACTAACGGGATCATGATCTCGGGAACTACCTTCCAGTCGGGGTGGCGCTTACTTACCGCGATCGCCGCTTTGATGACGGCTTTCGTCTGCATTACCGCGATCTCGGGGTAAGTTACGGCAAGTCTGCACCCGCGGTGTCCCATCATCGGGTTGAACTCGTGCAAGCCCTCGCATAAATGTTTGATCTCGGAGAAAGTCTTGCCCTTCGCTTTGGCAAGCGCCTCGATATCCGCTTCGGCTGTCGGAACGAATTCGTGGAGCGGCGGGTCTAAGAACCTTATCGTAACGGGTTGACCTTTAAGAGCTTCCATAAGTCCTTCGAAGTCGGCCTGTTGCATAGGTTCTATCGCGTCTAACGCCTTTTCCCTTTCCTTTTTGGTTTCAGAGCAGATCATCTCTCTGAACTTGTCGATCCTGCCCGGACCGAAGAACATATGTTCGGTTCTGCAAAGCCCTATGCCCTGCGCGCCCAAGGACGCGGCGCGTTCCGCGTCTTCGGGGGTATCCGCGTTGGTACGGACGCCGAGTTTTTTATACTTGTCCGAAAGTTGCATTATCCTTCCGAAGTATCCGCTGTTGGGATCTACGGGAACGGTCTTGATCGCTATATCGTAGATCTTACCGGTAGAGCCGTCGAGCGAAAGTTCGTCGCCTTCGCGGAAGGTTTTGCCCGCAAGTTCGAAGTACTTTTCTTCTTCGTGCATCTTGATGTCTCCGCAACCCGAAACACAGCAAGTACCCATACCTCTTGCAACGACCGCCGCGTGCGAAGTCTGACCGCCGCGAACGGTTAAAATGCCTTGCGCATATTTCATACCCTCGATGTCTTCGGGGGAAGTTTCGAGTCTTACGAGAATTACCTTTTTACCCTTCGAGCCGAGTTTTACCGCGTCTTCGGGAGTGAATACGATAGTACCAGCCGCCGCGCCGGGAGACGCCGCGATACCTTTGCCTACGACGTTATTCTTGTCCGCGTCTTTAAGCGCGTTTACGTCGAAGGTCGGGTGGAGCAACATATCCAAAGATTTTGCGTCTATCTGTAAGAGCGCTTCTTTTTCTGTTATCATCTTTTCGTCGATAAGATCGCAAGCGATCCTGATCGCCGCCGCCGCGGTTCTCTTTCCGCTACGGCACTGCAACATATAGAGTTTATTATGTTCTACGGTAAACTCCATATCCTGCATATCTCTGTAATGGTCTTCGAGAATATCGCAGACCTTAACGAACTGTTTGAACGCTTCGGGGAACTTCTGTTCCATTTCGGATATGGGCATGGGGGTACGAACGCCTGCAACGACGTCTTCGCCCTGCGCGTTAGTTAAAAACTCGCCCATAAGTCCTTTTTCGCCGGTGGCGGGGTTTCTCGTAAACGCAACGCCCGTTCCGCAATCGTCGCCCATGTTGCCGAACGCCATCATCTGAACGTTGACCGCAGTACCCCAGCTGTACGGAATACCGTGATCCATTCTGTAAACGTTAGCACGGGGGTTGTCCCAACTTCTGAACACGGCTTTGATCGCCTCGAAAAGTTGGACTTTCGGATCGGACGGGAAGTCGCTTCCCAAAGCCTCCTTATATTTCGCCTTGAACTCGTTTGCAAGTTCTTTTAAGTCGTCCGCAGTCAGATCTACGTCGAATTCAACGCCCTTTCTTTCCTTTAACGCGTCGATAAGGCTTTCGAATTCCTTTTTCGACACTTCCATAACGACGTCCGAGAACATCTGAATAAATCTTCTGTAGCAGTCCCACGCCCAACGGGGATTACCGGATTTTGCGGATAAGACCTCGACGACCTCTTCGTTTAAGCCGAGGTTTAATATCGTGTCCATCATGCCCGGCATGGACGCTCTTGCGCCCGAACGGACGGACACTAAAATCGGATTCTCTTTATCTCCGCACTTCTTGCCGGTTATTTTCTCCACGTTTTCGATATTCGCGTAAACTTCCTTCTGGATATCTTCCGCGATCTGTCTTCCGTCTTCGTAGTATCTCGTGCAGGCTTCGGTAGTGATCGTAAAGCCCTGCGGAACGGGAAGACCTATCTTCGTCATTTCGGCAAGGTTTGCGCCCTTACCACCCAAAAGTTCTCTCATTTTAGCATCGCCTTCGCTAAAAAGATAGACGTATTTCATACTGTTCCTCCGAAAAATAATCTCGCCGTAAAAAACGACTTATATATTTTACACTAAAAAAACCTTTTTTTCAAGTTTATAACGAATATTTTGCAAAATAAAATATAACTTGGAAAAAAAACGGCGCGAAGGCAAACGCCTTCGCGCCGAAAACCGCAAAAATTTACCTCTCGGTAAAACTTAAAAGCGCGCTATCCACGGGAAACCCGTATCTTTCGTCCGAAAGATAAAAAGTTTCTTCGACTTCGGGTTCGCATGCCGGCTCAAAGTAAGGGAAGGTAAGATAATGAGTCTGACAGGCGCATGGAGAGAGTTTTATAAACCTTAAAGACGTAGGGTACGCCGAGTTTATCGGCTTTACCGCGACTACCAAAAATCTTTCGCGCGTGCAGAATTGCAATACGTTCAGTCTCCCCCTTGCCCGTCCGTAGAACAAAAGCCTGCCCCGACCGTTTCTTACGGTTACGATCGCCGGAAGCCCTAAACTTCCTATACGCAAAACTATCCTTACTCTCATTGTTCGCCGTTAAAGGTTATGGTCGCTCCGTTTACCGGAAGCCCGGTGTAGTTGGCGTCGGTAAGAGTAAAACTCTGCAACGCTATCGGGGAGTTTAAAACGTACTGCGTATGCGATTCCTCGGACATCGAAACCTGAATCACGTCCTCGAAAATGTTGTGAGCGTCGTCGGTCGTTTTTTGCTTAAAATAGAGCGCGTAGGGCGTACCCGCGTCGAACGGGACGTTTGAAAACACCGCTTCGCCCGTCGCACCTATATTTACCGCCGTGCCGTATTCGGTGTTGCCGGTACTGTCGGTCATAACCACCGAACCCGAGGTAACCGGATTTCCGCCCTCCGCACCCGTGTCGTTAAAAACAAGAGTTAAGGTTCCGCTTGCGGATACGGTAAAACTTCCGCTGCCCGCACTTTCCCCCGCGGTGTACGTAGTAGGCGTTAACGTGGTCGCTTCGTACCCTGCCGCGGTAACCGAAACGTCGTAAGTCCCCTTTTTCATTTCAAGAGAACCAAAGCCGTTAGTTATCGTAACGTTATAATTTGCCATTTTTTCTCCTTAGTGTAAAATGCGCTTTCGCGCTTACTTATTTATATGCGATTTTTCGTTTTGCCGTGCCGATCTTTTCGCGGGAAAAAAATTTTTAAAACGGTATTGACAACCCCTATTCTTTATGTTATCATTGTTTATGTGATAGTTAGTCTATCAAATTGAGAGATACACTTTCAAAAACAAAAAGGGACGACGGTATGACGATAAAGGACGCGAAACTCAACTTCATTTTAGGCGTGGCAAGAGAACTTCTTTTAGAGCAGTCGATAGAAAGCGTTACGATGCGGGATATAGCGAAAGCGTCCGGCGTCGGCGAGGCGACGGTTTACCGTTATTTTTCAAAAAAAGAAAATATCGTTATCGCGGTGGCGGAAACGCTCGAAAAGGAAGTTTATTACGACTACTTTGCCAAAGAAGTCAAAGGAAACGGATACGAAAAGATAAAGGCGTTCTACAAGCGGTACGAAGATATCTTTATCCGCCGACCAAAGTTTTTTAAGTTCGTAAGGGAGTTCGACGCCTACATGATAACCGAAAACCGCGCGTCTTCCGAAGAGTATTCTTTGGGCGTGGATCTTTTCAAGAATATATTCTTCAAGGCGTACGAAGAAGGAATTGAGGATAGAAGCGTAAGAAAACTCGAAAATCCCGAGGCGTTCTACTTTTCGACGACGCACGCGCTTTTGGAACTCTGCAAAAAAATGACGATAGACGAAAACATCGTGATACAGGACGAAACGGCTGACAAGGCCGCAGAAATAACCGAGATGGAAAAGGTGATACTTTTCTATCTTGCGTCACCGCAGGCTTGAAGCGGATATAAAAAAATAAGGGAGAGCGGAACATATCAAGCGTGTTTCCGCGAGAAAATGTATGAAAAGACTTACTAAAAAGCAAATGTGGATCTTTGCGGTAGGACAACTCGGTTGGTCGATTTTAAGCGGTATCATATCCGCTTGGTTCGTAACCTTCTACCTTCCTACGCAAAAGGACATCACCGAACTGAACGCGACTCAGTTCATCACCCCCGGACTCGTTATCGGCGGATTTTTGACGATATTAGGGCTCATTACCGCGCTTTCGCGTGTGTTTGACGCCGTTACCGATCCGCTTATCGCGTCCATGTCGGACAGGAGCAAGAATAAACGCGGCAGAAGAATTCCGTTTATGCAATACGCCGCTATTCCGCTCTCGATCTCCGCGGTGCTCCTATTCTGCGCACCCGTAAACGAGATCAGCGGATGGAACGTTGCCTGGATCTCCGTGTTCGTCGTCTTGTTCTACCTCTTTATGACGATGTACTGCACGCCGTATAACGCGCTTATCTCCGAATTCGGTAAGACGCAGGAAGACAGAATGTTTATCTCCACCGCGATATCTTTAACCTACTTTGCGGGCACGCTTTTAGCGTACACCCCCTTCGTTTTCGCGGGTATGCTGCGCGGAGCGGTCGGTTTCTCTTGGAGTTACCGTATCTGCTTTATCGTGCTTGCGGTCATCGCCTGCATCTGCATGCTTATCCCCACTTTCTTCCTTAAAGAAAAGGAATTCGTCGACAGCGCGCCCTCTAACGCGAATATGTTTAAGTCCTTGGGTGCGACCTTTAAAAACAAAGACTTCCGTACTTTTGCGCTCTCGGATATCATGTACTGGGTAGGCTTAACGCTCTTCCAGACCGGTCTTCCCTTCTACGTAAAAGTTTCTATGAATATCGACGAATCGTTCACGATGTACTTCCTCGGCGGTATGACTGTGCTTTCAGCATGTTTCTATCCCGTCGTTTCAAAACTCGTACAAAAATTCGGTAAGAAGAAACTTATCATCGCGGGATTTTTGGGACTTGCGCTTGCGTACGTTATCGCAACGCTTATCGGAATTATCGGTACTGCGGAAAACGGAACGAGCGGTATCCCCGGCATCGTTTACGGCGTTTTGATCTGCGTTATCGCGGCGTTCCCCATGGCGCTTTTGGGAATTATCCCGCAAGCCGTCGTCGCGGACGTTGCGGAGGCTGAAGGCATTACTACCGGAGAAAACAGAGAAGGTATGTTCTTTGCGGCGAGAACTTTCGCCATGAAATTCGGTCAGTCCCTTGCGATGCTTATGTTTACCTCGCTCGCGATCATCGGAACGACGCAGAACTTAAACAGTAACGATATCACCGCTTCGGTTACCGGTATGAATATCGTAGGCATCGTATCCGTAGCGTTCTGCGTTTTAGGCGCGGTCATCTTAATGTTCTATAACGAAAAGAAAGTTATGAAAACCCTTTCCGAAAAACCCGAAAAGGCTGAACAGAAAGAAGAAGTTGCCGCAGAATAACATATAAAAATGATTATCAGATACTTTATAGACGGGGTTTTAAAATCGGTTAAAACCCCGTCCGATTCTATCGGCGAATTAGAAATTGTAACCGAAAACGACGGGAAAAAAGTTACGGTAACCGCGTTAAAAGATTTGACGCTCGACTCCGCGGTCATTCCCGTCGAATTTAAAAAAGCCCGTAACAGTTCGATTTTCGTAAACGGTTACCAGTCCTGGACGGCAACGAAAGAATACGTATCTACCGACGAACTTTTAGCGTCAACAAGACAGAGAAACATAGATAGACTTCCTAAGTTCCTCGTAAAAGCCTACTCGTTTAAGTCCTACGGTTCGCAGTTCTTCCATAAGGCGGACAACAGTAACCTTTTAGGCGTGGACTACGCGTACATAAAGGGCGACGAAGAGTTGTTTATCGGGAACTTAAACTACAAAAACGCCTACCTTCTTATAGAAGTGCATAAGACGAAAGACAGGATCCTTCTTTTATCCGACGTGGACGGAAGAACGCTTAAAAAGGGCGAAAGTTTCGTCGTTTTCGACTATATGACGGACACGTCCGCAAAAAAAGGACAGAAAGATTACTTTGCGCGCTTAACTCCGAGAAGTACAAAAAAACTTTTCGGGTACACTTCTTGGTATAACCACTATCAGGATATCGACGAAAAGAAGATCTACGACGCGCTCCAAAACGCGGACGACAGGTTCGACCTTTTCCAGATAGACGACGGGTTCGAAACGTTCGTAGGCGACTGGCTTAATGTCGACAAAAAAAAGTTCCCGAACGGACTTAAACCTTTGGTCGACGCGATACATAAAAAAGGCATGATGGCGGGCATATGGCTTGCCCCGTTCGTCGCCGAAAAGAACTCGGAACTTTTTAAAAATCACCCCGAACTTATCGCAAAAGACGAAAACGGAGAGTTTATCCCCGCGGGCAGTAACTGGAGCGGTTTTTATCCGCTGGATCTCGATAATCCCGCCGCAATAGAGTACGTAAAAAAATCGCTTAAATACTACGTGGATCTCGGGTTCGACTTTTTTAAGCTCGACTTTTTGTACGCAACAAACTTAAAGACGATAAAAGGAAAGACCCGTTCGGAAACGGCGGAGTTTGCGTACAACGTGCTAGTAGAAGAGTTAAAGGACAAACTTATTTTAGGTTGCGGGGCGACGCTCTCGAACGGCTTTGAGAAGTTCGACTTTATGAGAATAGGTCCGGACGTTTCTTTAAAGTTCGACGACGTTTGGTTTATGCGGTTTATGCACCCCGAACGCATTTCGACGAAAACTACCTTGCAAAACACCATCTACCGCAGCGAGATGGACGGAAAGGCGTTCTTAAACGATCCCGACGTTATACTTCTTCGCGACGACAACATATCTTTATCCCGCCGTCAGCGGTACGCGCTTGCGATAATAAACTCTCTCTTCGGTTCGCTCCTTATGACTTCGGACGATCCGAAGACGTACGACGACAGTAAAGAAGAAGTGTTAAACGAGGCGCTTAAACTGTTTAACTACGGAAAGGTAATATCTTTCGACCGTGAGAAGAAGTATATAAAAGTCGAATACGAACTCGAAGGAGAAAAGAAGGTTTTTTACTACGACACTAAAAAAGGAGTAATCAAAAATGGATAGATCTTCGGTAATTTTCGGCAACCCGATCGATAAAAAGACGGTAAAAAAAGCCGAAAAAAGTAAACAAAAATATATCAAAAAATACGGGGACGACTCTTCCGCCGACTATAAAATCGGATTTGCGGATATCCCCGCGCTCGACTTTATGGGCGCAAAAAACATCGTTTTTAAAAACGAAAACGAGAAGACGGAAGGCAAACCGCTTATCGTCGGCAACATCCGCATGGGATTCGGACACTACCGCATTTCCATCGCCATGGCGTCCTGCGCAAGGGCTTTGGGATTTACGCCCTACTGGTTGGATCTTGCGTCATTTGACGCGACGGGGTCTAAAATGATAAGAGAACAGAACGATATGTACTCTTTGGCGTCCCGTATTTCGCAAAAGTCGAAACTCTTTAATAAACTTATCTGGGAGCCATTAAACAGCGAAGGCTTTAAAAAGATCACCTACAACGCGAAAGACCAGAAAAACAGCGAACTTTTAGTTCCGATCCTGAAAAATATCGACAAGAACACGCCTTATATCGCGACTCACGTCTGGCCCTCTCAGGCAGCCGTGCACGCCGGAGTAAAACGCGTAGTAAACGCGATCCCCGACAACTGGGCGTTAGGACTTCACCTTTCCGAAGGCGCGATCCACGCCGTCCAAACGCCGTTTGCGTACCTTGGATATAAAACGTTCGAGGGGTTCGGGAAAAAGGAACTTAAAGGGATACCGGAAAGCGAATTAAAACAGGTCGGTTGCTTTGTCGATCACGAATTATTGTGCAACTTAAAAGAAGACAACGACCTTCGCCGTGCGCGTCTTAAAACCGGCAAGCCCATAAGAATACTTATGACAGTCGGCGGCGCGGGCGCGGGCTTTAAGCAGTTTTTATCGATGGTAAAATACCTTATGCCCTACGTAAAGGAAAAGAAAGTCGCGATCTTTATGAACTTCGGCGACCACTTGGGCGTTTACGATAAACTTATCAAAAATCTCGGCGAGATAGAGTGCAAAAAATACTTTAACGAGTATGAAAATCTTAAAACGCTCGTTAAGGATATAAGGCACGGCGAGGCGGAAGGAATATACTGCGTGTATAATAAAGACATTTTCGAGGCGGTGTACTCTACTAACCTTTTAATGCCCGTGTGCGATCTTCTCATCACCAAACCCGGTGAACTCGTTTACTACCCTATCCCCAAAGTCTTTATGCGCCACATCGGCGGACACGAAGTCTACGGCGCGATATTCGGCAGAGAAATGGGCGACGCTACCGCCGAAAAACCCGACGAGAAGAGCATAAACGCCACCTTAAAGAAACTTATCACCGACAGGGAGATAATCCCCCACTTCTGCGACAGAATAGATAAGTTAAAAGAAGACGGGTTCTATAACGGCGCGTACGAGTGCGTTCGCCTTGCGGCAAACGACCCCGACTTAAAAGTAAAATAAAACTCGCAAATAAAATACGCAAAAAGACGGCGGAGTTTTTTCTCCGCCGTCTTTTCGTTGTATCCTTAATTCTTTGCCGATTTAACGAAAGCGATATAGTCGTCTATATATTTTTCGACGTTTTTGTAGTTTTGAAGAAAACTTCTAAAACACCCCTCGACATAATCGAGCGTCGATCCCTTTGCCCAGGAAGACGCTTCATGCGTTAAAAGTGCCTTTTCCGCCTTTTCGGCGATCACGTCAAGATCTTTTTCCTGCCAAAAGTAATCGAATCTCGTAAAATCGCATGACTTTGCCTTTATCTCGTACTCGTGCCTTTTTTCTTCCAAGGGGGAAAACGGTGCTTTCGATTTTTCGATAAGTTCCTCGATAGGCAGATCGTACTCTACGTCAAACCCCTGCTCGTGCAAAAAGTAGCGCGACATCAGTTCGTGCCCTGCTTCCGTAGGGTGTACTCTGTCCGCCCTGATAAGCGAAAGACCCTTTTTAAAAGCGCGTTTTTGAAATTCAAAAGAAAGCGACGTAAAGTCCACGACGTTTCCGCCGTATTTAGAGGCAAGGGTTTTCACCCTGTCCGAATACTCTTTGATCGCGCCTAAAGCACCGATACAGTTAAACTCTTCTATATCCGACAGTTCGTCATAAACCGTCGGGGTACAGAAAATGAGGTTGATCCCCTTTCCGGAGAGTTCCTTAGAGATCTTTTGGTAAAACGAAAAGTTCCTGTCGCGGTAATCCCTTCTCTCTTTCAGCTTTTCTTCCGTAAGCGGTAATCTGCTGAAAGAACCGTAGGAAACGTCGTTCATGCCGAACATAATAACGACGTCGGTCGGATCGAACTTATATATGCGGTCGATCCTTGCGTACCCTTTCTCCGCGGTGTTTCCCGAAACGCCGAAGTTATACATTTCGCACTTTATTTTAGCGTTATTTAAATAGTAGTCGTAAACGCGCCTCGTCCACAATCCGCCGTGGGTAATGCTGTCGCCGAAAAAAACAACCCTTGAATTTTCGGTAAACTTATACATTTTTCTTTCCCCCTCTAAAACAAAAAGAGCCTATAAAAAGACTCTTTCCGTTTATTTTATCAGAATTATTTTTTCATCTGAGCGGCAACTTCTTCCGCAAAGTTGTCGGACTTCTTTTCCAAGCCTTCGCCCATCTCGAAACGAACGAATCTCGTTACTTTAAGGTCTTTACCCATTTTGTCCGCATAACTCTTGATGAGTTTGCCGATAGTCAAGGAAGAGTCCTTTACGAAAAGTTGATCAACGAGACAGAAGTCGTCGTAATACTTTTTAACTCTGCCTTCGACCATGCGGTCGACTATCGCGGCGGGCTTGCCTTCGTTAAGCGCCTGCGCTCTTAAAACCTCTTTTTCGTGTTCCAAAACGTCTGCGGGAACGTCCGCGGAAGTGATATACAAGGGCTTTTGTGCCGCGATCTGCAACGCGATGTCGTGCGCAAGTTCGTGCGTAGCGTCGCATGTGCAACCGGTAACTTCCACCATAACGCCTACTATCCCGCCGCCGTGAATATAAGTTTCTATAACGCCGTCTTTCGTTTCATACTTTTCAAAACGACGAATAGCGATCTTTTCACCGATCTTAGCGGTCGCGGCGATGGTCTCGTCCTTTTTCGCCTCGACAAGCGCGTCGATATCCTTCACGTCGTTATCGATAACGTATTCCGCAACGGAATCAACGAACGCTTTGTACTGATCGCCTTTTGCAACGAAGTCGGTTTCGCAGTTTACTTCTACTAAAACGCCCTTGCCGTCTTTAACTTTTGCGGCTACGATACCTTCCGCAGCGATCCTGTCCGCCTTTTTAGCGGCGGTGGCTATTCCTTTTTCTCTTAAATAGTCGATAGCCTTATCCATGTCGCCGTTGGTTTCGGTAAGTGCCTTTTTGCAATCTAATACGCCCGCTCCGGTTTTTGCGCGGAGTGCAATTACGTCCTGTCCGGTAAACATTATGTTATTTCTCCTTTATTCTTTTATTCTGCTTTGTCTTCAGCGGGAACTTCCGCCGCTTCTTCGGCGGTTTCAGCGGTTTCCGCAGTTTCCTCGGTCTCTTTAACGGGGCTTACGCCTTCTTTTGCCTCGATCACGGCGTCCGCTATTACGGATGCGATGAGTTTTACCGCTCTTATCGCGTCGTCGTTGCCGGGGATAACGTGGTCGATCAGATCGGGATCGCAGTTAGTGTCGGTTATCGCGACGATCGGAATATGAAGTTTTCTCGCTTCCATTACCGCGATGTCTTCCTGATCGGGGTCAACGATAAAGATAACTCCGGGAAGAGAACGCATCTCTTTGATACCGCCGAGATTTTCTTCTAATTTATCTCTTTCGATCTTGAGTTTAGCGACTTCTTTTTTGGGAAGAAGGTCGAATTCGCCCATCTTCTCCATATTGTTGAGTTTGTTCAGTCTGTCGATTCTCGAACGGATCGTCTTAAAGTTCGTAAGCGTTCCGCCAAGCCATCTGCTGTTGATGTAGTACATTCCGCAACGTTCCGCTTCTTCTTTGATAGCGTCCTGCGCCTGCTTTTTAGTACCGACAAAAAGAATACTCTTTCCTTGCTTTGCCTGTTCTACGACAAAAGGATAAACGTCGTTTTCGATGAGTTCAACGGTCTTTTCCAGGTCTAAAATGTGAATACCGTTTCTTTCGCCGTAAATGTACTTCTTCATCTTGGGGTTCCAACGTCTTGTCTGATGTCCGAAGTGGACGCCCGTTTCAAGAAGTTGCTTCATTGTGATAACTGCCATGTTTAATTCCTCCGTTATTCCTCCCCGCAATAGTTTTTTTAAAGACAACATTTCCGTTCGCTTGTAAATTTTCGGAAACACGAAAGTCTTTTTACCACGGGTGTGAATTTTTTTGCTCGTATATTTTAGCATAAAAACCCGACGTTATCAACTTTTTTAGGGCGGTTTTTAATTTTTTTTATGTTTTCTTTCTTTTGCCTTGTAAAACGTCGGGTATAGTGCTAAAATGTTAAGAGTAAAAGGAGATGACGTTATGAACTTAAAAGAAATTTTTCAGCAAAAAGAGTACGGCTACCTTCCCGAAACGCCGAAAAAAATCGACGCGGAAGTATTAGAACACGAATCCGCAAGTTTTCTTGCGGGAAAAGCGGACAGAGAACTTATCAAACTTTCTATGGAAGTAAACGGCAAACCCGTTTCCTTCCCCTTCCACTTCGTGTATCAGCGCGGTAAAAAGAACGTTAAAACGATGATCTGCATTAACTTCAGATCCCCTCTTTTCGATAAATACGTTCCGGTGGAAGAGATTATCGACGACGGTTGGAACCTTGCCGTAGTTTACTACAACGATATAACAAAAGACGACGGCGTTCTTGACGAAAACGGTAAAAAACTTAAAGGTTTCGTAGACGACAACTATATTGCGCTCCGCGGAAAGGAGAGCAAAACCGCGCCCGGCAAGATAATGATGTGGGCTTGGGGTTGTATGCGCGTTTTGGATTACTTACTTACGCGCGAACAGACGGACGCTAAAAACGTGGGCGTTTGCGGGCACTCCCGCTTGGGTAAGACCGCGCTCGTTACCGCGGCTTTCGACGATCGCTTTGCGTTCGCACACTCCAACTGCTCCGGCCGTTGCGGCGCAAACCTATTTAAGTATGACGACGAGAACTCCGAACACGTTTCGGATATCGTGAACAATTTAGGTTACTGGTTCTGCGATAACTTCCACGACTACGTTGGAAACGAAGAAAAAATCGACTTCGATCAGGACGAACTCGTGTCCATGATCGCGCCGAGGGTGGTCAGCGTCGGTAGCGCGGTCGAAGACCTTTGGGCAAACCCGAAAGGCGAATTCGAGTGCGTTAAGTCGGCGTACAAAACGTGGGAAAAGATGGGGTATCCTAAAGTAGAGTTCCCCGAAAACGCCGTTTTGGGCGAAAAATACCAAGAAGGAAAGGCGGGATATTATTTAAGAGCCGGCAAGCACTTCTTCTCACGCACGGACTGGAACTCGTTCCTCCCCTTCTTTGATAGAAATCTGAACAAATAAGACTGACTAAAACCGAGTAAAAGCCTTAAAATTACGCACTATATCTGTAAATGCGTAAAGTTTTAAGGCTTTTTTTATTTATTATCGCGGTATTGCCGATATCTTTCGGCGCGTCGGTTAAAGCCGACGCGATGCCCTTTTTCGCGCTTTCCCCGAAAGAGTTGGTGCTGCGCGCCGAGTTTTCGACAGATTATTCAAAATCTTCGGCGGAACGAAAGCATAATATCGAACTTGCGGTATCGTCGCTCAATAAGACTTTTATCGACGCGAACGGGGAGTTCTCTTTTAACCTTACCGTCGGCGAAAGATCTGAAAAGCGCGGTTATAAAAACGCGAAAATAATAAGTAAAGGCGAGTTTACGGAAGGTTTGGGCGGAGGCGTATGTCAGGTGTCCACGACGGTCTACAACGCCTTCCTGCTTGCGGATCTTTTGATTTTGGAATATCACCCGCACAGCCTTGCCGTAAGTTACGTAGAACCGTCTTTCGACGCGATGGTAAGTTACGGATATGCGGACTTAAAGGCAAAAAACACGACCAAAAACCCGATGATTATTTACGCCTCCGCAAACGGAAACACAGTTAACGTCAAAGTTTACGGCGAAAGGAAAGACTACGTAATAGAGAGAAGAAGTAAAGTAACGGGGAGTATTCCCGCACCTTATAATATCGTAACTAACGGGGAAAACGGCGAAGAATATCCTACCCCGCCCGAGGGCGAGAAAATGATCGTGCGTTACGGAAAGAACGGAGTGAAAAGCGAAGGGTATCTCGTGAAGAAAAAAAACGGAAAAGTGATATGGAAAAAAAGGATAAGAAAAGACGCTTACAGCCCTATCCCCTTTTTCGTCGTCCTCGGCACGAAAACGGAAAGGTAAAATAAAGTTTAGCGATTATACGAGCAAGTTATAAAAAAGTTTTGACAAACGCTTAAAATTATGATAACATTACGTATGCACAAGAAATTGTGCGTTGTTTTTAGTTTTGAGCGACGGAGAAATACCCAAGTGGCTCAAGGTCGCTTCGCGCCGACTACAAGGTAAACCTTTCCGTGGCTTTGGCTACAAACAGTTCACCGAACTGTTTGCTTAACGCGTCGCCCCCCTGCTTCGGGAACCCTTAGCAGCGGAGCATTACTCAATACAACAGAATAAATGCATTAAACTTGATTTTTTGGAGAAATACCCAAGTGGCTCAAGGGGCTCCCCTGCTAAGGGAGTAGTGTGGGTT